>JAUCDU010000091.1:0-8873 GCA_034674825.1 Giesbergeria sp. | reverse complement strand
AGCGCGGTTGATGATGTCGGCCACGTTGCCGCGCAGGTAGGGATACACGATCTGCGGGCAGGCAATGCCCATGATCGGGCCCATCTGGTCTTCCGGCAGGTGGCGGATTTCAAAAATGCCGGCTTGCTTGGCTTCCACCAGGAACACCGTCTGGTCTTTGATTTTGGTTTGCACCGTGGCCGTCACGGCGACTTCGTAGAGGCCGTCAGCAATGGGAGTTGCTTCCACGCCCAACTGGATGTCCACGCTCGGCTGCTCTTGCTCGAGCAGGATGCCGGGCGAGTTGGGCTGCTCGAGCGACATGTCCTTGAGGTAGACGCGTTGAATCTGGAATACGGGGGTTTCGTTCTCGGCCATGGTGCGATTGCTTTCAGCTCAAACCGGGCCCGACCAGAAGCGGCAGGCCCAAAAACAAACCCGCAGCAGGAATAGCTCCCACAGCGGGCACGTGGGAAAGGATTATGCCGCGCCGAGCAGAGGCATCAGTTCGCCCCTGCCATCGAGCGCGACCAGATCGTCGTGGCCGCCCACATGCGTCTCGCCAATGAAAATCTGCGGCACGGTGCGACGGCCGGTGGTTTCCATCATGTGCATACGGGCCTGTGGATCGGTATCGATGCGAATTTCCTCGATCTGCGCCACGCCTTTGGATTTCAGAATCTGCTTGGCACGGGTGCAATAGGGGCAGACGGCGGTGGTGTACATCTTCACGGCTTGCATGGAAGTCCTTTTTCTACAAAGTTCGCGTGGAACGCTCAGGATTTCTCAACCGGCAGGTTGGCTTCTCTCCAGGCTTTGAGACCACCGGAAAGCGCCTGCACATTGGAATAGCCAAGTTTTCGCGCAATCGCCACGGCGCTGCGCGAACGGACGCCACTGGCGCACAGCAGCACCACCGGCACGGCCTTGTTCTTGACCACGCTGGGCAGGCGCGCCTCCAGCGTGGCCAGCGGCACGTTGCGCGCACCAACCGCGTGGCCCGCTGCGTATTCTTCAGCGCTGCAGAGGTCGATCAGCACCGCCTTTTCACGGTTGACGAGCTGAACCGCGCCAGCAGGCGCCAAGCCTCCCGGGCCGCCGCCTTTGAGCATGGGCATCAGCAGCATGGCCCCTGAGGCGATGGCCATTACGAACAGATACCAGTTTTCGACGATGAAATTCACAAGAATCCTTGGGTTGCAAACCGGTCAATTTTAGAATGTATGGTTTTGACCCGCTCGGACCAAGCCTTTCATGCACAAGCTCGTACTCATTCGCCACGGTGAATCCACCTGGAACCTCGACAATCGCTTCACCGGCTGGACCGATGTGGACCTGACGGAAACCGGCATTGAACAGGCCAAAGCCGCTGGTCGCCTGTTGCGCGATGAAGGCTACGAGTTCGACCTCGCCTGCACCAGTGTGCTCAAGCGCGCCATTCATACGCTGTGGCATTGCCTGGACGCCATGGAGCGTCAGTGGGTGCCCGTCACCAAGAGCTGGCGCCTGAACGAGCGCCATTACGGCGCGCTCCAGGGTCTGAACAAAGGCGAGACGGCAAAAAAATATGGCGACGAGCAGGTGCTGGTCTGGCGCCGCAGCTACGACACGCCGCCGCCGGCGCTGGAAGCCGGCGACGAGCGCAGCGAGCGCGGCGACTTGCGCTATGCAGGCCTGGCCGCAGGCCAGGTGCCGCTGACCGAATGCCTGAAAGACACCGTGGCGCGCGTGATGCCGTTCTGGAACGAAACACTGGCGCCCGCCGTGCGCTCAGGTCAGCGCGTGGTGGTGGCAGCGCACGGCAACTCCATTCGGGCCTTGGTCAAGTACCTCGACAAGGTCTCGGACACGGATATCGTCGGGCTGAACATCCCCAACGGCATTCCACTGGTTTACGAGCTCGACGCCGACCTCAAGCCGCTGCGCAGCTACTACCTGGGCGACGCGCAGGCGGCGGCAAAAGCTGCAGCAGCCGTCGCCTCCCAAGGCAAGGCTTAAATCGCAGCCCAGGGGAACCCTTGCCCGCCTGACGTTTCCAAGTCGGGCGCGGTGTATATTGAATCGCTCAAAGGGGCTGTATGCGTCAGAAATTGAAAATCACGGGTTGGGTTGCCATTGGCGTATTGGCCGGGGCCTTGACCACGGTCTCACTGCAGACAGTGGCACGCGGCGCCATGTCGCCCTTGCCGCTGGAAGAAATCCAGCAGCTCTCGGCGGTGTTCGGCCTCATCAAGACCGACTACGTTGAGCCCGTGGACGACAAAAAGCTGATTACCGATGCCATCTCTGGCATGGTTGCCAGCCTGGATCCGCACTCGCAATACTTCGATAAAAAATCGTTCTCGGAATTTCGCGAAGGTACGTCCGGGCGCTTTGTCGGCCTGGGCATCGAGATCACGCAGGAAGACGGCCTGATCAAGATCGTCTCGCCCATTGAAGGCACGCCTGCTTTCCGCGCCGGCCTCAAAACCAACGACCTGATCACAAAAATAGACGAGACACCGGTCAAAGGTCTGAGCCTGAGTGAAGCCGTCAAACGCATGCGCGGCCAGCCCGACACGCAGGTCACGCTGACCATTTTGCGCAAGGAGGAGAGCCGCACCTTCCCGGTAACGATTACGCGCGAAGAAATCAAGACGCGTTCGGTCAAAGGCAAGATCGTCGAGCCCGGCTATGGCTGGATTCGCCTGTCGCAGTTCCAGGACCGCACGGTGGAAGACTTTGTCGAAAAAGCGCAGGAACTCTACAAACAGGAGCCACGCCTCAAAGGCCTGGTGCTGGACTTGCGCAACGACCCCGGCGGCTTGCTCGATGGCGCCGTGGCCATCTCGGCGGCCTTCCTGCCGCCCGGCGTGACCGTGGTTTCCACCAACGGCCAGTTGGCAGAAAGCAAGGCCACCTACAAAGCTTCGCCCGATTTTTACGCCCGGCGCGGCGACCCGTTGCTGGGCCTGCCGCCGGCGCTGAAAACCGTCCCCCTCGTGGTGCTGGTGAATGAAGGCTCGGCGTCGGCCAGCGAAATCGTCGCCGGCGCGCTGCAGGACCACAAGCGTGCCATCGTCATGGGCAGCCAGACCTTCGGCAAAGGTTCGGTGCAAACCGTGCGTCCGCTGGGTCCGGACACCGGCATCAAGCTCACCACAGCACGCTACTACACGCCTAGCGGCAAATCCATTCAAGCCAAGGGCATCGTGCCCGACGTGCTGATTGACGAAACCGCTGAAGGCAACCTCTTTGCTGCGCTGCGCATGCGCGAAGCGGACCTGGACAAGCACCTGGCCAGTGGCCAAGGCGCAGAGGTGAAAGACGTCGCGCGTGAAGAAGCACGTGAAGAAGCGCGCAAACGCCTTGAAGAAGAAGCCAAGAAACCACTGGCTGAGCGACGCGTGCCGGAATTCGGTACCGAGAAAGACTTCCCGCTGCAGCAGGCACTGAACCAGTTGCGTGGCAAGCCGGTGCTGGTCAGCAAGACGCAAACCGAGCGCACGGAAGAAAAGAAAGAGCCTTAAGCCGCTGCAAGGCACCACCAGGGCTGGCAGTTTCTTCGGAAGCTGACCAGCCTTTTCTTTGCCCCGAAAATCCCGCCATGACCGACGAACAGCTTCTGCGCTACTCGCGCCACATTCTTCTCGACGAAATCGGCATCGAGGGGCAGGAACGCATCCTGGCAAGCCACGCACTCGTGGTCGGCGCGGGAGGGCTGGGCTCGCCTGCACTGCTGTACCTGGCGGCAGCGGGCGTGGGCCACATCACACTGGTGGACGACGATACCGTCGACTTGACCAACCTGCAGCGACAAATTGTCCACACGACCGCGCGCCTTGGGCACGCCAAGGTGACATCCGCTGCGCAGGCCATGCTTGCGCTCAACCCCGACGTGGCACTCACGTCGCTGCAAGTGCGCCTCGATCCCGCGTTGCTTGACCAGCTGGTGCCGCGCGCCGATGTGGTGCTCGACTGCAGCGACAACTACGCCACGCGCCAAGCCGTCAATGCTGCCTGCGTGCGGCACGGCCGCCCCTTGGTGGCTGGCGCCGCGATCCGCTTTGATGCGCAGATCACGGTGGTGGACCAGCGCATTGCGGGCTCGGCCTGCTACGCCTGCCTGTTCCCACCCGATGCGCAATTTGTCGAAGAGGCGTGCTCCACGCTCGGGGTGTTTGCGCCGCTGGTGGGCATCGTGGGTTCGGTGCAGGCTGCCGAGGCGCTCAAGATTCTGAGCGGCGCCGGGCCTTCCCTTGCCGGACGGCTGCTGATGCTAG
This sequence comes from Giesbergeria sp., assembly GCA_034674825.1. Taxonomy (GTDB): domain Bacteria; phylum Pseudomonadota; class Gammaproteobacteria; order Burkholderiales; family Burkholderiaceae_C; genus Simplicispira. The sequence continues at coordinate 4,632 of JAUCDU010000091.1, read as the reverse complement.
ATGCGCGTTCCATGGAATGGAGCAGCATGCGCACGGCGCAAAACCCGGCCTGCCCGGTTTGCGCAAGCGCGGCGTAGGAGGTCACCTACGCACGACGGATGCAAGCACTGGCAGAATCGGCGGCGATGGCGACCTACACTCTGCCCACGCAGGCTATCGCCGCCTTGCCCCACCGGATTGCCCGACAGTGAAATTGAAGACTTACATCGTTGAAGACAATGCGACCATTCGGGAGAACCTGATCGGGACGCTGCAAGAGCTTGCCACGATCGAGCCTGTAGGGATTGCCGAAACCGAAGGCGAAGGAACGGCCTGGTTGACCGACGAGCATGCTGAATGGGACCTAGCCATCGTCGATCTGTTCCTGCGCCAAGGCAGCGGTTTGGGTGTGCTGGCTGCCTGCCGGGAGCGCAAGCCCCACCAGCGGGTGGTCGTACTCAGCAACTACGCCACGCCCGACGTGCGCATGCGCTGTGCGCAGTTGGGTGTCGATGCGGTATTCGACAAATCCAACGAAATAGACGCTCTGGTGGACTACTGCATTTCGCAAGCAGGCAGTCTGGATGCCGGTGCGGCAAACGCCCATTCCTGAGCGTGCCACGCGCCGCGCCAGCCGGCCGCGCAGCGCGCGGCGGCAGTGCGCGTTAGTCGATAAGACGGTTCTTGAGCGCGTAGTACGTAAGATCGCTGTTGGAGCTGAGCGCCATTTTTTCCATCAGCCGTGTTCGGTAGGTGCTCACTGTCTTGACGCTCAACGAAAGCGCCTTCGCAATGTCGCCTGCGGTTTCGCCGCGCGCCAATTTCAGGAACACCTGGAACTCGCGCTCCGAGAGTTGCTCGTGCGGCGGCGCATCGTCTTTCCGATTGAGTTGCTGGGCCAGCAGTTCGGCCACCGAGGGGGTCAGGTAGCGACGCCCCAGCGCAATGGTGCGAATCGCTTCGACGATTTCCTTGGGTTCACACTCCTTGTTCAGGTAGCCGCTCGCGCCCTGGCGAATGAGCGAGATCGCATAGTGTTCTTCGGGGTAGCCGCTCAGAATCAGAATGCCCATGTCAGGTGCCTTGGCGCGCAGCATGGCCAGGGCGTCAAGACCGCTCTGGCCAGGCATCGCCAGGTCCATCAGCAACACATCGACTTCATGGTTGCGTACCAAATCAATGGCTTCGCGCCCATTGCCTGCTTCGGCCACGACGCGCAGATCGACATGCTCAGAGAGGAACTGACGCAGCCCCGAACGAACAATTGCGTGGTCGTCAACAATGCCAATATTGATCATGCTAGCTCTTTCTGCCCGCCTGTCGGCGGCCTGTATTTTGGTTTGACTGGCAAAAGCCCAAAGTCTGCGGTGCCTGTGGCACCACAACGCTGCGGGCCATTATCCAGAATTTGACGGCACTGCCACGGTGCCCAGGACATTTCGCATGCAATGGTCTCAACTCAGAAAATTCGCACTCAGCTTGCCTATTGCGGTGTTTGCCACAGTGGCTTTGGTGGCCATCAACGAGGTCGGGTTCCGCAATTCGGTTATGGCACTCGAACAAGTCGAGCAAACCCAGAACATGCGCAACTCGGTGACGCAACTACTGGAAAACATGGTGACGGCCGAAAGCGGACATCGTGGCTATTTGCTGACCGGCGATGAGCGCTACCTGGGTCCCTATGAGCAGACCATCGTCAATGTAAACACGAATCTGGACCAGTTGCGCGGCCTGTTGCTCGGCTCGCAGGTCGACTTGGCAGAGTTCGCGCAGCTCTCGCGCCAGGTCTCGCGCAAGCTCTCGGAGATGGACCTGAGCCTGCGGCTGCGCCGCCAGGGCAACGAGGACGCGTGGAAGTTCGTGCTGTCCACCGATGTAGGCCTGGAAAACATGGCGGCCATTCGAACGCACGCCAAGGCACTCGTGGATTTCACGGCCTCGGCCATGGCACAGAACCAGAGCAAGATTCGCCACTCTTTGTTGCTGTCACGTCTGGGCATTTCCGCAGTCAGCGCTATCGGACTGTTGGCTTTTGCCATGTATTTGCGCCAGACCAGCGCCTTGCAAAAGGCGACCGAACGCGAGCAGGCGTTGCTGGAAGCCGAGCGCGCCCGGCTGGAGGATCTGGTGCGCGCACGCACCGATTCGCTTTCCGAGCTTGCCAGCCACCTGCAGTTGGTGCGCGAAGAAGAGCGTGGACATCTGGCGCGCGAGCTGCACGATGAACTGGGCGCGCTGCTCACCGCCGCCAAGCTCGACGTCGCGCGACTCAAATCGCGCCTCTCGACCGGTGGGCCCGAGGTGGCAGACCGGCTCAAACATTTGACTGAAACGCTCAACGGCGTGATTGCACTCAAGCGCCGCATCATCGAAGACCTGCGCCCGTCTTCGCTCGCCAACCTCGGTTTGACGGCCGCCATCGAAATCCTCACGCGCGAGTTTTCAGAACGCGCCAGCCTGGATGTGCAAATCAATGTCGAGCCGGTCACCTTGCCTGCCACCACGCAGCTGACGGTGTACCGCATGGTTCAGGAGTCGCTCAACAACATCGCCAAATACGCTGGCGCCGAGCATGTGCTGGTGACCGTACACAACTACCCGACCCATGTCGCCATTCAAATTCGCGACGATGGTCGTGGCTTTGCACTTGAGAGCGTCTCACGCAGCGCGCACGGCCTTTTGGGCATGCGCCACCGGGTAGAGGCGGCTGGCGGGCGCCTGACCATCACCTCGGCACCCGGCGAGGGGACGCTGGTGTCTGCGGTGATTCCGGTGAGCCCTGCCGCGCCCGCTTTGAGCGAAGCGATCTGACAGCGCTCCAGACGCAGCGCTCCTGATGCCTCTTCGGGCAGCGTAGGCCCGCTCCTACACCGCCACCCTGGTGCGCACTGACAGCGCATGGCGCTTGCACCTTGCAAGCGGGGCGCTGGCCCGCTCCTACAGTAGCGACAAGTGCACGAAAACCTTTCTGCACAACCCGCCAAGCCGCAATGCGGCACTGAATCTGGAGTTTAAAAATGCTGCACTACGCCGTCGTCTTTCTTGTCATTGCGCTCATTGCCGCCCTGTTCGGCTTCGGCGGTATCGCCGCTGGTGCGGTTGGCATCGCCAAAATTCTGTTTTTCGTCTTTGTCGTGTTGGCTGTACTCACCTTTGTGGTTAGCCTGTTCAGGCGCGGATAAGGCATTTCGCCCGCTTCGCCCAGCACTCGCGCTCAATCTATAGGACCTCACCATGAATCCCCAACAAGTCACCAACAAAGTCAACGAAGCCACCGACAAGGCTGCCGACACTGCGCGCCAAGCGGCAGACGCCACCTTGCGGGGCGCTCAAAGCGCCATCAAGGCCACCCATGCGGGTACCGACCACGCCGCCGACAGCGCCCAGCAAGCGGTGGACGCCACGCGCAACGCAGCCAATGCCCAACTCGACAAGGCTGCCGCCGCCGTGGACTCGATGCGCGCCGACATCGACCCGACGATCAACGAACTGGCGGCAAAGGCGCAGGCGCTGGCCGAACGCAGCATCAACTACTGCGCACACACCGGCGAGCGTCTGCGCCAGCAGGTGGATACCTACACCCAGGCCACGACCCGCTATGTGGTCGACCAGCCGGCGAAATCCATGCTGATTGCTTTTGGCAGTGGTGCAGCCCTGGCCACTTTGTTGATCTTGGCGACGCGCAGCCACCGCGATTGAGCGCGCCGTCCGTTTTTTCATTTTTGACTGTCAAAAAAAGCAAGGAGGGACCCCACGTGAGCCCGAAACCCGAAAGCACCGCCCTTGAGCTCGACCACGAAGCGCTGCGCGCTGCCGCGCAGCAAATTGACCAGGGGGCGGTGACCCCCGCGTCGAGCCCTTACCGCGAATCGATCATCAAGCTGCTCAACGGCGCGCTGGCAACCGAACTTGTTTGCGTATTGCGCTACAAGCGGCACCACTTCACGGCGCGCGGCATTGCCTCGCCAGCCATCGCAGAAGAACTGATGGTGCACGCCGAAGAAGAAGCGGCCCACGCCGACCTGATTGCACAACGCATTGTTCAGCTCGGTGGCGAGCCGGACTTTGCGCCAAAAGGTATCGAAGAGCGCAGCCACGCGGAGTACGACGACTCGACCGAGCTCAAGGCCATGCTCCGCGCCGACCTGGTAGCCGAGCGTATTGCAGTGGAGGCCTATCGCCAGATGATTGATTTGATAGGTGACAAAGACCCGACGACGCGCCGCATGCTCGAAGGCATCCTGGCCGACGAAGAAGAGCACGCCGATGAAATCAGCGACTGGCTAGACCGCTAAAGCTTTGCCCCAAACAGTCGGTCCGATCCGGGGGGTGCAACAGATCGACCGGCTGCATGTTTCCCAGCACCCGTGTTCCACACCAAACTCAAAGGAAAAATCATGAAATACGCACGTGCACTCGCTTTCGCCGCCATGGCCGGCATCACCGTTGTGACCGCAGGTTGCTCGGTGGCGCGCCAACAGCAAACCGTCGGGTCCTATGTGGACGACGCTGGCATCACTACAGCCGTGAAGGCAAAAATGGCAGAGGACAAGTCCGTCGCAGCCACCTCGATCAGCGTGGAAACGCTCAACGGTACGGTGCAGCTTTCGGGCTTTGCCAAGTCGCAACAGGAAAAAGACCGGGCAGCTGAAA
>JAUCDU010000090.1:0-8917 GCA_034674825.1 Giesbergeria sp. | reverse complement strand
CAAAGCCCCCCGTGCGTCAGCGCCACCAGCAGGCTGCCACCGAGCAGCCGTGCTTCCCAGCGCATCGCTTGCCAAGCAGAAGCGCCATGGCGCTCAACGCGCTCGTACAGCAACCAGCCAGCCGCAATCGACAACGCCAACGCGACGAACAAGCCAACCGCCTGCGGACCTGTCTCGTCGGGCCAGAGGTATCCGAACGCGGCATTCACAGCCAAGCACACAGGAAAGTGCACCAGAAACACCGAGTAGGCGCGCGTCCCCACCCATGCCAGTGGCGCAGCAATTGACCGCGCAGACGAACCGGACAGCACCTGCGCACGCAGGGCAACCCAGGCCAGCCAGGCGCTGGTGGCTAGGGCGAGGGCAATGCGGGACCGAAAGTCCAGCGTCAATGCCAGCGCTCCCAGCATTGCGATCCCCAGCATCCAGAGCAGCGGTCTGCGGCTCTGTACCGCCCACCAGGTCGCCATGCCCAGCCCATACGAGCCAAAGAAATAAATACCCCAGACATCCAGCGCTGTCAGCCTGTTGAACACCAACAGGGACGCACCACACGCCAGCAAAATCAAACCCCTGGACCAGCACGCAGCCCACGCCGAGTGGTTCCCCGCCGTACGCCTTGAAAATGCCAGCAGCAGCGCCGCAATTGCGTACAGCTGGAAATCGATTGCCACGTACCAGACACCAGCCGACAACGCCGGTTTCCCCAGCACATCCTGCAGCATCAGCGCATTGGCCAGCAGTTGGGCAAAGTGCGGACTGTCCGGCACGCTCGGGTCGTCCAACCAAGGGCGCACCAAAGCAGCCGCGGCGACGGCAACCAACAACGCGGCCGCATACGGCACAGACAAGCGCACAAAGCGCCGCGCGATTTGCGTCGCTGCGGAGTCAAAGCGCGCCACGCCCGCAGGCGCGAGGCTCTTCGCGGCGAGGTAGCCGCCAAGCACCAGGAAAACCTGCACCGCCATGCGCGCATAGTCGAACAACCAGGCCATGAGCTGCGGCGCGTAGGGCCGCACCGTATTGGACATGGGCCCATAAACAGCAAGGTGGTGCGCGACGATGGCCAGGCAGGCGAGCCCTTTCGTGGCGTCCAGCCACGGATTGCGCACAGAGGTTTGAGACATGCAGTAGGTCGGTGACATGGCCCGCCTGTGCCACGCAGGCAGCAGCGGACAAGTACCCATAAGTCCCCCTGCGACCGATGCGTTGACACGGCGGTGTCGCCATCCCGAAAAATGCACCCTGCCGCAGTGCGATATCGCTGCGCGGCTACACTTGAGCGTTGCCCCGCTGAATGCTGTCCGCCATGTCCAAACCACCTGTCATCGTCTCTTCACTCGATCTCGAGCGCCTCGAATCCCTGCTGGAAACGCCTGCGGGTATGAGTTTTCCCGGGCGCACGCAGTTGCAGGCCGAGCTCGATCGCGCGGAAATCGTCGAACCGGGCGAGGTTCCGGCACAGGTCGTCACGATGAACTCCACCGTGAAGTTCTCCATTCAGGAGACCGGCAAGGATTTTTGCCTCACCTTGGTGTATCCACGCGATGCCGCCAGCACGCCGGACAGCATTTCTATTTTTGCGCCAGTCGGCGGTGCCCTGCTCGGGCTGTCCGTGGGTGACGAGCTTGCGTGGCCGGGCCCCGGTGGTGGCAGCATGACGGTGCGTGTGGCCGAAGTCACCTACCAGCCAGAGCGCGCTGGCGAATTGCACCGCTGAAAAGCACCGGCTGAGCGCACCATGACGGCATCGGCCCCTGGCGATCCGCTCGACTTGGCGCTTTCCGTGGCACAACCGGAAGTGCCACCAGAGCCCTTTGATCCCAACTCCACCACTGCGTTCCAGCGCCGCATGGAGCGTGCGCCAGAGTGGTTTTGCTCGTTTCTTGCTGGCAATACCCGCGAGAAAACCCGCTTTCGCTCCGAGCTTGCCACCATGAGGGGATCGGTCGTGTGGCTGGTGCGACAACGCCGACAGGGCGCGTGGACCGCAGTCGAGCGCGCGCACCTGCGCGACGTGATGCGCTCGGCCTCATCGGTGAGCCCTTACTTGTTTATTTGGGTCATCCCGGGTTCTTTGGTGTTACTGCCATTTCTGGCCTGGTTCATCGACCGCCGACGCAGGCGAATCGCGCCGCTGTCCGAGCCAACCGAGACAAAACCTCGCATATAACACAAAAACAATAACCACTGTTGTTACTCAAAGTTGAGTAATTTGTATACTTCAGTGGTGTTTTGCAACCTGATTTACAGGTAATGGCGTTACAAGTCTTGTCTTGTGCACCCTCGCCGCCCAAAAGCACGCTCTCAGCGTGCTTTTCTCTTTTCCGGCGCCTCCGTTTTGCGCATGGTCCCGGAATTCTCCCTTTGCTGCGCCAAATTTGGCTGCCTGGCCTTCCGGCCAACGCCGGGACAGCTGCCGCCTTCCGTGCCGGTCCCCAATAAAACAAGGAAATCCCGCCCATGGCCAAACAAATCATCATTGAGCATGCGTTCAAGGTTTTCGGCGACTCGCCGCAAGCCGCGCTGGAACTGGTACGCCAGGGCTGCAGCAAACAGGAAATTCTGGCGCGCACCGGGCAATCGATCGGCGTGTTCGATGCCCACTTCACCATTGAACCCGGCGAAGTGTTCGTCGTCATGGGCTTGTCGGGCTCGGGCAAATCAACCCTGGTGCGATTGCTCAACCTCCTGATCGAACCCACAGCCGGACGCATTCTGGTCGATGGCGTCGATATCGCGAAGCTCTCGGACCGCGAGTTGCGCGCATTGCGGCGCAAGGACATCAGCATGGTGTTCCAGTCGTTTGCGCTAATGCCCCACATGACCGTGCGGGACAACACGGCGCTTGGTCTGGAGCTGGCCGGCGTCGCCCGCGAAGAGCGCGAGCAACAGGCCGATTTGGCACTGGAGCAAGTCGGCCTGGCCGGCTGGGGCGCCAGTTACCCCGACGAGCTGTCGGGCGGCATGCAGCAGCGCGTCGGCCTTGCCCGTGCCTTGGCGTCCGACCCTTCCATTTTGCTGATGGACGAGGCATTTTCTGCGCTCGACCCCATCATTCGGACCGAGATGCAGACCGAGCTGCTGCGACTGCAAGAGGTGCGCCGGCGCACCATTGTGTTTATTTCGCACGACCTTGATGAGGCCATGCGCATTGGCGATCGCATCGCCATCATGAAAGATGGCCACGTGGTCCAGGTGGGCACGCCCGACGAAATCCTGCGCAAGCCGGCCGACGATTACGTGCGCAGCTTTGTGCGCGGTGTCGACGCCGCCGCCGTGTTCAAGGCGGGGGACATCGTACGCAAACCGCTCACCATCGTCTCCGAGCACAGTGACCGCGGCTGCCGCGCAGCGCTCAAGCTGATCGAGAACGACGACCGCGATTTCGGCTACATCGTCGACGCGCGCTCGCGCTACCTGGGCGCCGTTTCGGCGCAATCGCTGCGCACCGCATTGCACGGCCACGATGGGCCGCTGGGCTTGCAGCACGCCTTTCTGCCCGACTTGTCCACCATCGCGGCCGACGCTCCGGTGGCCGATCTGTTTGGCCAGGTCGCGCAAGCGCCCTGCGCCGTCCCAGTGGTGAAGGAATCGGGGCAACTCGCGGGCGTCATCAGCAAAACCACCATCTTGCGTTTCCTCGATCGGGACACGCCACCCATTGACCCCGCACATGGCACAGCGGCTGCCATAGCGTCGCAAGACCTCGCCGCAGCCACCGCAAACGATGCGGCGCTCTCCAGCGCGCCATCGGCTGCTGCCGCTTAAGAGATTGAAAGGTTTCGCCATGAATGACGCTGCTACCAGCACCCTTCCTGCAACGGCCCCCACTGCGGCCGCTGTGTCCACTGCGCCGTCCGACCCCTGGGCGGCCGCTGCTACCACCACTCCTGCTGCCGCGCCAGTAGCTGCCAGCGACCCCTGGAGCACCGGCGCTGCTCCTGCGGCCGACGCAGCGCAGGCTGCAGGCGCAGCGCCAGCCGGCGCCGACTGGATGTCCGGCGCCGTGCCCGGCGACCCTGCTTCTGCACTGGGCGGCGCAGCAGACAACGGCTACCACTTTTCCATGCACCAGTTGTGGGACGGCACCCTGCCTCTGGGCGACTGGATCAACCAAGGCCTGGACTGGGCGGTCACGAACTTCCGCCCATTTTTCCAGACCGTTCGTGCGCCCATCGACACCACGCTCAGCGGCGTGGAAACCCTGCTCACCAGCATCCCGGTCTTGGCAATGGTGGCCCTGATCGGCCTGCTTGCATGGCAGTTCGCAGGCCGCATGGTGGCCATTGGCGCGGTGATTTCGCTGCTGCTGGTGGCCATGCTGGGCGTCTGGCCTGAAGCCATGATTACGCTGTCGCTGGTGCTTACCTCGCTGGTGTTCTGCGTGGTCATCGGGCTGCCGCTGGGCATCCTGCTGGCGTCTAGCGATACCGCTCAGCGCGTGATGCGCCCCATTCTGGACGCCATGCAGACGACGCCGGCATTCGTTTACCTGGTGCCGGTGGTGATGCTTTTCGGCATCGGCAACGTGCCTGGCGTCATTGTCACCATCGTGTTTGCATTGCCACCTCTGGTGCGTCTGACGAACCTGGGCATCCGCCAGGTACGGCCCGATTTGATCGAAGCGGGCCGGGCCTACGGCGCATCTCCGATGCAAATGCTTTTCAAGGTGCAGTTGCCCCTGGCCATGCCCTCGGTCATGGCGGGCATCAACCAGTCCTTGATGCTGTCGCTCTCGATGGTGGTGATCGCTTCGATGATTGCCGTGGGCGGCCTGGGCCAGATGGTGCTGCGCGGCATTGGCCGGCTGGACATGGGCCTGGCCACCATTGGCGGCCTGGGCATCGTGCTGCTGGCGATCACGCTGGACCGCATTACCCAGGCCATGGGCCAATCGGGCCGTGGCGCAGCGCGCCACTGGTGGCAGGCAGGCCCGACAGGGTTGGCGTTGCGCCTCGTGCGTCCCACCCGGCAGGCTGCAGCGGCTGCGCCGCAAACACAGCCGGCCACATCTGGCGCGCCTTCGTCTGCGAAGGCATGAACGCCCCCACTTTACGAATTTTCGAGGAGACATTCATGCACACACACACCTTCAAAGCGCACCGCTTGCTCACTGCTACGGCACTCGCCCTCGGTCTGGCTGGCACCGCCCTGGCTGCCGATTCGATGCCCGGCAAGGGCATCACGGTCCAGCCGCTCAAGGCCTCGGTGGCCGAGGAAACCTTCCAGACCCTGCTGGTGATGAAAGCGCTGGAGAAGCTCGGCTATACGGTCAACCCGATCAAGGAAGTGGAATACCCCACCGCCCACATTGCCGTGGGCAACGGCGACGGTACTTTCCTTGCCGACCACTGGAACCCCTTGCACGAAAAGTTCTACCAAAACGCCGGCGGCGACGCCAAGCTGGTTCGCAAAGGTGCTTACATCACCAACGCTGCGCAGGGCTACCTCATCGACAAGAAAACCGCCGACAAGTACAAGATCACCAACCTTGAGCAGTTCAAGGATCCCAAGATCGCCAAGCTGTTCGATACCGACGGCGACGGCAAGGCCGACCTCACGGGCTGCAATCCGGGCTGGGGCTGCGAGCCGGCGATTGAGCAGCACCTCACGGATTTCAAGCTGAGGGGCACCGTGACGCACCAGCAAGGCAGCTATTCGGCCCTCATCGCCGACACCATCACGCGTTTCAAGGAAGGCAAGCCGGTCTTCTACTACACCTGGACGCCCTACTGGGTGAGCGCACTGCTCAAGCCAGGCACCGACGTGGTGTGGCTGGAAACACCACCCGCAGTGGACCCGGCCAAGTCGACCAAGCTCCCCAGCGGCAAGGACTACGGTTTCCTAGTGAACAAACAGCACATCGTGGCCAACAAGGCGTTTGCCGAGCAGAACCCGGCTGCGGGCAAGCTGTTTGAAGTGATGGCGCTGCCCATCGCCGACGTCAACGCGCAAAACAACCGCATGGCGGCCGGCGAAAACTCGGACGCCGAGATCGAGCGCCACACCGATGGCTGGATCAAGGCACATCAGAAAACCTTTGACGGCTGGCTTGCCAAAGCACGCGCTGCCGCCAAATAAAAAATGACACGTAAACCGCCTGTAGCGCACTGAATATCAGCGCAGCCAGCTATGCATTCAATAGCGAATTAGGGTGCTAGGCCATTCTGATCGCAGCCCTCCCTATTCAGCGGGCGGCCTCTTTTTCAACCCCTTTTCACCACGCACAAGGACCCCATTGATGTCAAAAACCCCTTTCAAAATTCACCCGTTTCTCTCTGCCGCAGCGCTCGCCTTTGGCTTGCTGGGCACGTCCACAGCCGCTTTGGCGGTCGACATGCCCGGCAAGGGCATTGAAGTGCAGCCCCTCAAAAGCTCCATCGCCGAAGAAACCTTCCAGACCTTGCTGGTCATGAAGGCGCTGGAGCAGCTGGGCTACGACGTCAAGCCGATCAAGGAAGTGGAGTACCCGACCGCCCACCTGGCCATTGGCAACGGCGATGCCACCTTCATGGCGGACCACTGGAATCCCATGCACGCGGATTTCTACAAAAACGCCGGCGGTGACGACAAGCTCTTTCGCAAGGGCGTGTACTCGGACAACGCAGCCCAAGGCTATCTGATCGACAAGAAGACCGCCGACAAGTACAAGATCACCAACATCGGCCAGTTCAAGGATCCGAAAATCGCCAAGCTGTTCGATGCCGACGGTGACGGCAAGGCCGACCTGACGGGTTGCACCCCCGGCTGGGGCTGCGAAGCGGTGATCGAGCACCAGCTAACCGCCTTCAAATTGCGCGACACCGTGACGCACAACCAAGGCTCTTACTCTGCCCTGATTGCCGACACCATCACCCGCTTCAATGCCGGCAAGCCGGTGTTTTATTACACCTGGACCCCGTACTGGGTCAGCGCCCAGCTCAAGCCTGGCAAGGATGTGGTCTGGCTGGAGGTGCCGTTCTCCTCGCTGCCCGGCGAGCAGAGCAAGCTCGACACCACGCTGGCCAACGGCAAGAACTACGGTGTTGTGGTGAACAAGCAGCAGATCGTGGCCAACAAGGCGTTTACCGAAAAGAACCCGGCTGCCGCCGTGTTGTTTGAGGAAATGAAACTGCCCATCGCCGACATCAACGCACAGAACAACCGCATGGCCAACGGCGAGAAGTCCGCCGCCGACATCGAGCGCCATACGCAAGGCTGGATCAAGGCACACCAGAAAACGTTCGACGGCTGGCTGGCGAAGGCACGCGCTGCAGCAAAATAAGGATAAAACTGGCCTCTAGCGCTTATTCAGTAAGCGTTAGCTGCTACTATTTTTATAGTGAAACCGGCACCCCACAAGGGGGCCGGTTTTGTTGTGCCCCGGCGGTGTGCAGCCACGCACGCCGCTGGTGCACACACGGTCGATTGCGGTGCAGCGCGGGGGGCCAGGCCCAGCTCCAGGCTGGCGCATTTTTTGCTCAAAAGTGTGCGCAGCGTTTTTCAAGCGCGCCACTTCCCCACCTTTTGCACCGAAAGTCACCATGGACGCCAGCCACCAGGGCACCGACACCCTCTTTCTCCTCCTCGGCGCCGTCATGGTGCTGGCCATGCACGCCGGATTTGCGTTTCTGGAACTGGGCACGGTGCGCAAAAAGAACCAGGTCAACGCACTGGTAAAAATCCTGGTGGACTTTTCGGTCTCTGCCGTGGTGTATTTCCTTGTCGGCTACGGTGTCGCCTACGGCACGCACTTCTTCGTCGGCGCCGAGCAGTTGGCGCAAAGGAGCGGCTTCGATCTGGTGCGCTTCTTTTTCCTGCTGACCTTTGCCGCTGCCATTCCCGCCATTGTTTCGGGCGGCATCGCGGAACGCGCACGCTTTTGGCCGCAACTGATCGCCACGGCCGCCATCGTCGGTTTTGTCTACCCATTTTTTGAAGGTATCGCCTGGAACGGCCACTTCGGGGTACAGGCCTGGATCGCGCGCGTCACCGGTGCGCAGTTTCATGACTTTGCCGGCTCCATCGTCGTGCACGCGGTCGGCGGCTGGATTGCGCTACCGGCCGTACTGTTGCTCGGCTCCCGCGCCAACCGCTACCGCAAGGACGGCGCGATCTCGGCCCACCCACCGTCGAACATTCCGTTTCTGGCGCTGGGCGCCTGGATTCTCATCGTCGGCTGGTTTGGCTTCAACGTCATGAGCGCGCAGCAGCTCGACAAGATCTCCGGCCTGGTCGCGGTCAATTCCCTCATGGCGATGGTAGGCGGCACGCTGGCCGCGCTGGCGTTGGGCAAGAACGACCCTGGCTTCGTGCACAACGGCCCTCTCGCAGGCCTGGTCGCCGTCTGCGCCGGCTCCGACCTGATGCACCCGCTGGGCGCCCTGATGGTGGGCGCCATCGCCGGCAGCATTTTTGTGGTGATGTTCACCTTGACGCAGAACCGCTGGAAGATCGACGATGTCCTGGGCGTATGGCCCTTGCACGGCCTGTGCGGCACCTGGGGCGGCATTGCGGCCGGCATCTTTGGCAGCAAGGCTTTGGGCGGGCTGGGCGGCGTGGCATTGGCCGCCCAATTGCTGGGCACGGGCCTCGGCGTGGTCTGGGCGCTGCTGGGCGGCGTGCTGGTGTACGGCGGACTCAAGCTGACGATGGGCCTGCGCCTGACGCGCGAGCAGGAGTTTGCCGGGGCCGACCTTTCCGTCCACCGCATCAGCGCCACCGCCGAACGCGAAGCGAGCTGGTAAGCCAAGCGCCGGGGGGCGCGCGGCGCGGCGTCCGACGCGCAAGGGCGCGCCGCGCAGCTACGCTCACGAAGGGTTACGCAGCCCGGTGGTCTGAAACCCCTGTTTCTCCGGCGCTGCGCCTCGATCACCATGCAACTTCGTCCCCACTTTGCCGCTTTTGGGCTGGTCTGCTTTCTCGGCGCCTGCTC
>JAUCDU010000089.1:0-8982 GCA_034674825.1 Giesbergeria sp. | reverse complement strand
TCTTCGCCGCGCGTGTAGGGCACCACGCAGTAGCTGCAGTACTTGCTGCAGCCTTCCATGATCGAGACAAAAGCTGACGCGCCCTCGACCTTCGCAGGCGGCAGGTGGTCGAACTTTTCAATTTCTGGAAAGCTGATATCGACTTGCGGGCGCGCCTGCACGCGGCGCTGCTCCAGCAGCTGCGGCAGGCGGTGCAGCGTTTGCGGGCCGAACACGATGTCGACGTAGGGCGCGCGCTTGATGATCTCGGCGCCTTCCTGGCTGGCCACGCAGCCGCCCACGCCAATCTGCACCCCGCGCTCCTTGAGGTGGCGGACGCGCCCCAGGTCGGAGAACACTTTTTCTTGCGCTTTCTCACGCACCGAGCAGGTGTTGAACAGGATCAGGTCGGCTTCTTCGACGTCCTGCGTGGGCTCGTAGCCTTCGGCGGCGCGCATCACGTCCAGCATCTTGTCCGAGTCGTACTCGTTCATCTGGCAGCCGAAGGTTTTGATAAAGACTTTTTTACTCATGGGAAATTTCTCGCTGTGCCATGCCCGAGGGCAGCACGCAATCTGTGCTGGCTGCCCGGGGCGGGCAAGGTTTCAACGCGGGTCGGCGTCGCTTTCGAAGCGGAAGTTTTGCGGCACAGTGCTGCCGGCGCGCGGCAGCGCGATTTCGGCCTTGTTCAAAATCCAGGCCGTATGCAGCATGCCACTGCTGCCTTCCATTCGGTAGTTCACGGTGAATTGCTTGCCGATGACCGAGTGCAGCATCACCAGAGAATTTTGCGGGCTGAACAAGCGCATGCCGGGCGCCATGCGCACTGGTTTGCCATCGATTTGTGCGTTCACCGTCGAGAAAATGGCCAGGTTCCCGCGTTTTGCCTGCTCCGGAAACGTACGTACGCCCCCGATCTCGCCGTGCATCTGCGCGAAAGCAGACGGTGCAGAAAAGGACAGAAGCGCGGACAGTGCGAAGACGATTGTCGGGAGTACACGGCGGGCGGACCGTGACGGGCAGCGGTTCATGGTTCTATCCAGTGGCTGAAAAGAGCGATTCTAGGCGTGCGGCCGGGCAGCGCACAAAGCAAAAACCCCTTGCAGGCGGCCTGCAAGGGGTCAAATAGTGGTGGTGATAGGTGGACTTGAACCACCGACATCAGCATTATGAATGCTGCGCTCTAACCAACTGAGCTATATCACCGCGACCAAAATTATAGAACAGATTTCTACGCTATCGCCGACCGAGGCTCACGAGTTTACTGGTGCGTGAACGTTGCCTTGCGCTTGTTGACGAAAGCGTCCATGCCTTCCTTCTGGTCGTTGGTGGCAAACAGTGCGTGAAACAGGCGGCGCTCGAACATCACACCATCGGACAGACCACTCTCAAAGGCGCGGTTGACCGATTCTTTCGCCGCCATGACAGCAATGCGCGAGAAATCGCTGATCACCAGTGCAGCGCCCAGGGCTTCGTCCTGCAGCTTGTCCAGCGCCACGACACGGCTGACCAAACCGGCGCGCTCGGCTTCTTGCGCGTCCATCATGCGGCCCGTGAGCGCCATGTCCATGGCCTTGGCCTTGCCGACTGCGCGCGGCAGGCGCTGGGTGCCGCCAGCGCCGGGGATGACACCGAGCTTGATTTCCGGTTGGCCGAACTTGGCGTTGTCGGCCGCGATGATGAAGTCGCACATCATGGCCAGCTCGCAGCCGCCGCCCAGCGCAAAGCCGCTTACCGCTGCAATGACGGGTTTGCGGATCGATCGGATGGTTTCCCAGTTGCGGCCGATGTAGTCGCCCTTGTAGACGTCGGCAAAGCTGTAGCTAGCCATCGCGCCGATGTCTGCGCCCGCGGCAAAAGCCCTTTCGCTGCCGGTGATGATGATGCAGCCGATGCGCTCGTCGGCGTCAAAGGCCTGCAGGGCGGCGCCCAGCTCGTCCATGAGCTGATCGTTCAGCGCGTTGAGTTGCTTGGGGCGGTTGAGCGTGATGAAGCCGACTTTTTCGGCCTCGGTGCGCACTTCAATAGTGGTGTAGGACACAGAATTCTCCAGAGGGTTGCCAAGCGGGAAACTATATAGAAACCCCCGCCAGCGGCGTGTCAGCTGTCAGATAGCCAGTGCGCAGCAAGTGCCGGGTCGCTCAGCTGCAGCAATACGGTGTCCACAGGCGGTTCGCCGGTGTGCGCAATCTGCAGGGGGAGGTGGAGCAGCCGTTGGTCGCGTGCTACCAAGGCGTCCACTTGGCGAACGTCGCTCGTCAAGTACAGCGCAAGGTCCTCCAGACGCTGCAAACGCCATGCGCCGCCGGGCGTTTCAATGCCCAGCCACTCGTCGTCTGCGGCCAGGCCAGCCTGCTCTGCCAGGCCGCCGCGCAGCACAGACTTGATGTGCAGGCCGTCACCCGCTGCGATACGCAGGCCCAGTCGCTGCGCCCACTGCGCGGTATCGGCCTGCAGGCGCACGCCGTGCGCGCCAAGCAGTTCGGCCAGCGGCAACTCCTCTGTGGAATGCACCCAGGCAGCGAGCTCGCCAGCGTAACTGCGCCCGCCCAATGTCTCAAGCTCAGCGAGCAGGTCCGATTCCTGCATGGGTCCCGCCTTGCAGCGCCTCCACAGGGCGCGCATGACAGCGTCAAGCGTGCTGCGGCCTTCACGGCGCAGGGTCAGATCCAGGCACAAGGCCACCAAGGCACCCTTGCTGTAGTAGCTCACGGTGGCGTTGGGCGTGTTCTCGTCCTGGCGGTAGTACTTCACCCAGGCGTCGAAGCTTGACTGCGCCACGCTCTGGATCAAGCGGCCCGGTGTCTGCAGCACCTGGTTGATGGTTTTGGTGAGCAGCTTGAGATAGCCAGCGTGGTCGAGCAGACCCGCACGCACCAGCAGCAGGTCGTCGTAGTAGCTGGTGAAACCTTCGAAGAACCACAGCAGTTGCGTGTAGTTCTCCTGCGCGTAGTCGTAACGCTCGAACTCTGCCGGGCGAAGGCGCTTCACGTTCCAGGTGTGAAAGTATTCGTGGCTGATAAGCCCAAGCAAGGTGGTGTAACCTTCACCCGGCTTCCAGGGACAGCCGGCGCCGTCGCCATGCCTGGGCAGGTCGCGCCGCGCTGCAATAAGCGCCGTCGAATTGCGATGCTCCAGACCTCCGTAGCCATCGCCCACGGCATTGAGCAAAAACAGATAGTCGTCGATGGGCGGCGGGTCTTCCGCGTGCCAGAACGCAATGCAGGTTGCGCAGATTTTTTCTGCATCGGCGAGGAGGCGCGGACCGTCAAAAGAGGCCGCGGCGCCGCTGACGGCAAACCGGTGCGGGATGGCGCCCGCCTCGAAACTGCCGCTCCAGAACTGCCCCAACTCCACTGGGCAGTCCACCAGGCTGTCGTAGTCGGGCGCAGAGTAAAAACCAAAGCCTGCGCCGTCCACCTGCTCAATGCGCAAGGCGGTTGATGCATTCCACTCAGGCCGCTCGGCCGACGCTTCAAGCTTCAGGCCATGCGGACCGTGCTCATGCCCTACGGCGCGCAAGAACAAGCTGGTGCCGTTGAAAAATCCGCGCGATGCGTCCAGCCAAGCGCTGCGCACCGACTGGTCGGCTGCATAAACCTCGTATTGCACTTCGAGGGGTGAATTGGCGTCGCAGTCGACTTGCCAGCTTGCTTTATCCAACTGCGTCAGTGCAAGTGTGCGGCCATCTTGCTGGGCGCGCAGACCTTGGAGGTTCTTTGCGAACTCGCGTACCAGATAGCTTCCTGGAATCCACGCGGGCAATTGCAGTGTCTGCCGCGCCTGAGGCGCCTGCACGCGCATGGTGACGCGGTAGAGGTGGGCGTGCAGATCGTGCAGCGCAACCTTGAACGCTACCGGGTGCTGCCCGGCGTCGCGCGCCCCCCCTGCCTGCTGCCGGGTGACGGGCGTTCTCGAACCGCTGGACTGCTTCACTTGGCTGCTTGCTCTGCCTGTACGAGTCGCTTCTCGACTTCTGCATCGTTGATGGCGCCTGGCACGCGGCTGCCGTCCACGAAGATCAGCGTAGGCGTACCGGTGATCTTGTGCTTCTTGCCAAACGCAAGGTTGCGTTGCAGAGCGCCGGTATCGCAGCTGGCCGCCGCCGGTGTTTTGTCACGCAGCATGTGGTCTTGCCAGGCCTGCAGCTTGTCCTTTGCGCACCAGATGTTGCGTGATTTCTCTGCCGAATCTGGACTCAGTATGGGATACAGAAAGGTGTAGATGGTGACGTCCTTCACATTCTGCAGATCCCGTTCAAAGCGCTTGCAGTAACCGCAATTGGGGTCTTCAAATACGGCCAACTTGCGCGTGCCATTGCCATGCACTGCAGTGAACGCGTCGGCCAAAGGCAGCGCAGCGAAGTCCACTGCCGTGAGCTTGGCAATACGGTCTTCGGTAAGGTTGCGGCGTGCTTTGGTATCGATCAGCTCGCCTTGGATCAGGTAGTTGCCCTTGGCGTCGGTATAGAACACGTCGGTGCCCACACGCACTTCATACAAACCGCTCATGGGTGTCGCGCGCACTTCATCGAGCTTTTCGAGCTGGGGAATACGCTCGGCGAGCGTTTTGCGAATGGCGCTTTCCTGTGCGCCGGCGTTGAAGGCGGCAGCAAGGGCCGTGCTGGCGAGCAGCCAATGGAGTGTTTTCATGGGGCTGAATGTCCTGACATGGGGGGTAAAAAATTCGAATGCATGGCTTGGCGCGCGATCCAACGTTTGAGCGGCCCGCTGTGGTTGAAACCCTGCATTCCCCAGTTGCGCAGGCTCTGCAAGGCGGGCTGGGGGCGGGCAAACAATTGGGCCAGCAGATCGGTGGAAAGACGCATCGGCAGCAACGCGGCTTTGCGCTCGCGCTCGTACTGGCGCAGCACGCGCATGTCGGCCACGCTGCGCCAGCTGCTGCGGCCGCTGAGCAAACGCGCGAGCGCCTGCACGTCGCCCAGGCCCAGGTTAAGGCCTTGTCCCGAGAGCGGATGCACGGTGTGGGCGGCGTCGCCCGCCAGCACCCAAGCGCGGTCACCAGACGCCCCAAGAGGACCGCACCAGCGCTGCGCGCGTGCCAATTGCAGCGGCCAGGTGCAACGTGGGCCGTGAACCTGCAGGGCGCCAAGCGCGCCACCGCTGGCCTGGGCAAGCGCACTCGCAAAGCTCGCCTCGTCGCACTCCACCAGTTCGCGCGCACGCTCTGGCGCGACCGACCAGACCAAAGCCACTTCTTTTCCTTCGGCACCGGCAAGCGGCAGGAAAGCCAGAATGCCATCGGCGGAAAACCATTGGCGCGCTGTCTGCCCGTGTGGCAGGGTGCAACGCACGCGTGCCGCCAGCGCTGTCTGCGGGTAGGGTGAGACATCGAGCTGCACCCCGAACTCTGCACGGCTAGCGCTTGCCCGTCCTTCGCAAACGACGGTCAGCGGTGCTGCAACTGCCGCCGGTACAAGCTCTATATGGGGTTGGTAGCGCACCGCATCCGACAGGCGTGCCTCAAGCGTGGGTACGTCGGTGATCCAGGCCAGTGCAGGCGCCTGCTGGGCCCGCGCATCGAAATGAACGCTGCCGCCGTCGTCGCCTTGCACCAGCATCTCCAGCACGGCCGTGGCGTGCTCGGCGTCTGGCCAGCAACGCAGCGATTCAAGCAAATTGCGCGAGCTGGCATTGAGCGCATAGGCGCGAATGTCGCTGCGCTCGCTGTCAAAGGGCTCCGGGGCGCCAACCAGGGCGATGCTGAAGCCTTCGCGTGCCAGCAGCAGTGCCAGCGTGCGGCCGACAATGCCCGCGCCGCGAATACAAATGTCATAGTGCTTGGCCATCGGACGATTGTAGGAGGCTGGTCGGCAAGCTGCCTCACTGGCTAGAATGCCGGGCTTGCCCGCGCTGCCTAGCGACAAGGTGTCGTCCGACGTGCAGCGTGGCGCCACTTCTCGCGCCGTTCTGGGTTTTGCTGGCAGGCGGCGCCACTACAAGGAATTTCCATGAGCCTCCAATGCGGCATCGTGGGCCTGCCCAACGTCGGCAAGTCCACCCTTTTCAACGCCCTGACCAAAGCCGGCATCGCGGCCGAGAACTACCCCTTTTGCACCATTGAGCCCAATGTGGGTGTGGTGGAGGTGCCCGATCCGCGCCTACAGCAACTGGCCGAGATCATTCAACCCGAGCGCATCGTCCCGGCCATAGTGGAGTTCGTCGACATTGCTGGCCTTGTCGCCGGGGCCAGCCAGGGCGAAGGTTTGGGCAATCAGTTTCTCGCGCACATCCGGGAAACCGACGCCACCGTGAACGTGGTGCGCTGCTTTGATGACGACAACGTTATCCACGTTGCGGGGCGGGTCGACCCGATTTCCGACATCGAAGTCATTCAGACCGAACTGTGTTTGGCGGACCTGACGACAGTGGACAAGGCACTGAATCGTTACAGCAAGGCGGCCAAATCCGGCAACGACAAGGAAGCCGCCAAGCTGGTGGCGCTGCTGACCCGTATCCAGGAGGCCCTGAACCAAGGCAAGCCGGCCCGCTCGGTGGAGGTGTCCAAAGAAGAACATCCTTTGCTCAAGCAGTTTTGTCTCATCACGGCCAAACCCGCCATGTTCGTCGGCAACGTGAGCGAGGATGGGTTCGAGAACAACCCCTATCTGGACCGCTTGACAGAATATGCCGCGAGCCAGAACGCGCCTGTAGTCGCGATTTGCGCGAAGAACGAGGCAGAAATGGCCGAAATGAACGACGAAGACCGCGATATGTTCTTGGCGGAAATGGGCCAGTCCGAGCCTGGCCTGGCGCGCCTGATTCGCGGCGCATACAAGTTGCTCGGCCTGCAGACCTATTTCACTGCGGGCGTGACGGAGGTGCGTGCCTGGACCATACGCATCGGAGACACCGCGCCCCAGGCGGCCGGGGTGATTCATGGCGATTTCGAGCGTGGTTTCATTCGGGCGCAAACCATTGCGTTTGAGGACTTTCTCAAGTTCAAAGGCGAACAAGGGGCCAAAGACGCCGGAAAGATGCGGGCCGAAGGCAAGGAATACGTGGTCAAGGACGGCGACGTGCTTAATTTCCTCTTCAACGTGTGACGCGGAAGATCATAAGATTTTGTTCCAAACGTAACATTTAGTAGTTTTTCGTCAAAATCTGCTATCGTCGCGCTTCATTGGACATTGGCCTGCGAGCCTGGCTCGGCTCTTTGTCCATACCTTTTTCTTGCATGGCGTAAGGACTCATGGGAATCCCCTTCTTGTCGCTGTTCTCGGCCCGTAGGCGCCTAGGCTTTGCGCATAGCGAAGGGTTCCCCATGTCGGAGCAGATGGCCTCGGGGTTTGCTGACTCAGCCGCCAGTTCCAGCCAGTTTGGCCGTCGGCAGACGGACCTCAATCGCTTGCGACGTTCGCGCTCAAGTGCGCACAAATGGCTGGTCGTTCTTGGGTTGTTGTTGGGGTTTTGCGCTGTTGCCGTGGTCTACCGGTCCATGGGTTACATCCAGACGCGGACACTGCTGGCGCTTGCAATGCTGGTGCTGGTGATACCGGTCGGATTTCTCGCGCTATTTCATGGGCGCTGGAATCTGAAATTCCGGGAGAAGCGGCTCAAACTGCCTATCGTGGTGTGCGCGCTCGCGAGCATGTTGTGGCTGGTGTATCTCGACCCCGCCATGCAGATGTTGCTGACGCCTTTTGTCTTCGTGGCATTGGCTTACGGCATGTACAGGATTTCTCGCAACCGCGCGTTTGTGCTGGCGTTTGGCGTCCTGGTTGGCTATGCCGTAGTGATCGCCCTGCATTTTCTGGAGCAAGGCAATGTGGCATTGCTCAAGCTGGAATTCATGCATTTCGTGGCGCTGGCCACCGCCTTGCCAAGCTTTGTCTATCTGACAGGGAAGGTGCCACTGCTGCATATGGTGCTGAACAGGGCCAGCCGCAAGATTCGCAGCATTGAAGCCGATGCCCAGCGTGATGCATTGCTCGGTTGTTACAACCGGCGCTACATCGTAGCCGCTCTGGAGGAGCAAAAACAGCTGGCCGATGAGACGGGCCTGCCGTTGTGCATCGCCATACTTGACCTCGATCATTTCAAGCGCATCAACGACGAAATGGGCCACCTCGGCGGAGACGAAGTGTTGCGTACGTTCGCACGCGTGGCGCAGCAAAGTGTTCGCGACGAAGATATTTTTGGGCGTTACGGCGGTGAGGAGTTTCTGCTGGTCTTTCCGCAGACGTCGTTGTTGCCTGCGCTCAATACCTGTGAGCGCGTACGTGCGCAGGTAGAGTCCCATGCTTGGGGCGCTGATATGCGCTGCCGCGTTTCGGTGTCCATTGGCGTGACGCAGTACGTGCGCGGCGAGTCGGTGTTGGAGTTCTTTTCCCGCGCAGACACCGCCACCTACCTCGCAAAAGAGGGGGGCCGCAACCAGGTGGTGGTCGAGGAACCTGTAGAGCGAAGCTCTGAACACCAAGCCGAGTCGGATGGTCTTGACGACGACCTTGGCATGGAAGGGGAAGACGACGATGACGACTATTCGCTCGTCGAAGAAGCGGGATTCATCGAGCAAAGCCGTTCCCACGTACGGTGAACGCAGTTCAACCGTTCGCTAATGCTGCCTCTGCGTAAGCCCGCGTTGCGGTCGTAAGCGCGACAACGTGACAGGCCTTAGCGGGCCGCAGCCAACACCGCCAAAAGAGCGCTGGTCATCGTCAGATAGCGCAAAAACTTGCCAATAGCCATATAAAACAGGCACGGCCAAAAAGGCAGCTTTAGCCAACCCGCCACTGCGCACAAGGGATCGCCGACCACCGGTAACCAACTCAGCAGGCAGGCGCGCGGGCCAAAGCGTTTGAGCCAAGCCAGTGCGCGCACCTCGGTGCGGCTACCGCGCGCGCGGTCAATGACCTTGTGTGCGCCCAGCCCCATCCACCAACTCAGCGCGCCGCCGAGCGTGTTGCCAGCCGTGGCCACGAAGATGGTGGGCCAGAAAAGTGCCGGATTTAGTTGAATCAACCCGAAAACGGCGGGTTCG
>JAUCDU010000088.1:0-8989 GCA_034674825.1 Giesbergeria sp. | reverse complement strand
TCGAGCAGCCGGGCGGCTACGCGCACCCCGAGCAGATGCAATTCTTCTTCATGGAAATGAACACGCGCCTGCAGGTCGAGCACCCGGTCACCGAAGCCATTACCGGCCAGGACCTGGTCGAGTGGCAGTTGCGCGTGGCGTCGGGCGAGCCTTTGCCGTGCACGCAGGACCAGTTGCGCATCCACGGCCACGCCATCGAAGCGCGCATTTGCGCCGAGAACCCCGACAACAACTTCCTGCCGGCCACGGGCCAGCTGAACGTCTACCGCCTGCCAGCCAACGTCGAATTTCTGCCGCCGGTGGCTGGGCCGGCGCAGCAGCCGACGCGCGTCGACTCCGGCGTGCGGCGCGGCGACGCCATCAGCCCGTTCTACGACTCGATGGTGGCCAAGCTCATCGTGCATGCCGATACGCGCGAGCAGGCGCTGGCACGGCTGGACGCTGCGCTGGCACAGACGCACATCGTCGGCCTGGCCACCAACGTGCAGTTTCTGCGCCGCGTGGCGGCGTCGGGCGCGTTTGCGGCGGCTCAACTCGACACCGCGCTCATCAGCCGCGAGGCCAGCGCCCTGTTTGACCAGGAGCCGGTCGGCCTGCCGCTGGCCGCAGCCGCGGTGGTTGCACAGACGCTGCTCGCCGAGCGAGCATCCCAAGGTGCCGATCCGTTCAGCCACCGCGACGGCTGGCGTTCGCATGGGGTGGTCGAGCGGCGCTTTGCGTTCGAGTTTCACGGCGAGCCGGCGCAGGCCACGCTGCAGTACCTGCACGACGGCGGCCTGCGCCTTTCTGTGGGCGAGGGCGAGGGCGCAGTGACGGGTCCGTTGGTGTTCTCTGCGCAAGGCGATGGAATCGACTTGCAGTTTGCCGGCCAGCGCAGCAGCGCCGTGGTGCACGCCGATGGCGAGCGCGACCATGTCTTCATGCCGCGCGGCGCGACGCAGATCGTCGCCATCGACTTGCTGGCGCACGCTGGCGAGGCCGAGCAGGAAGGCGGGCGCCTGACTGCGCCGATGCCGGGCAAGGTGGTATCGTTTGCCGTGCAGGCCGGCGATGTGGTCACCAAGGGCCAGCCATTGGCGGTGCTCGAAGCCATGAAGATGGAACACACGATTGCGGCGCCGCGGGACGGCACCGTGGCCGAGCTGCTGTACGCACCGGGCGACCAGGTCACGGAGGGGTCCGAACTGCTCACGCTCGCAACTGCGTGACAGCCAGCAGGGCGCAGACCGGCTAAGGTGTTGCTCGCCTGTGCGCTTGCGCAGGCCGACCACGCTCCCGGAATCGAGAATCCTGCTCCCATGAAGATCACCGTCTGCTTTAAAAACATGCCCCCCGGGCCCTGGGTCGCGGGCCTACAGTCGGCGTTGCCCGAAGCGACCGTAGCGGCCTGGCAACCGGGCGCGCCAGCGGCCGACTACGCCGTGGTGTGGGCGCCGCCGCAGCAGCTTCTCGACCAGCAGCCCGCGCTCAAGGCGCTGTTCAATATTGGCGCTGGCGTGGATGCGCTGCTGCAGTTGCAGCTGCCCGACGGCTGCCGCGTGGTGCGGCTGGACGACGCCGGCATGGCGGTGCAAATGGCTGAGTACGTCTGCCACGCGGTGATCCGACATTTCCGCGAATTTGGCGAGACCGAAGCGGCCATGCAGCGCGGTCAGTGGCTCTACCGCAAACCGAATCTCCGAGCGGACTTCCCGGTCGGTGTGATGGGGCTGGGCGTGCTCGGCGAGCGCGTCGCGCGGGCGCTGGCGCAGTTTGAGTTTCCGGTCAACGGCTGGAGCCGCTCGCCCAAGTCGATCGACGGCGTGCAGACCTTTCATGGCGAGGCCGGGTTGGCTGATTTCCTTGGTGCCAGCCGCGTGCTGGTGAACCTGCTGCCTCTGACGCCGGAGACCGAAAACATTCTGGACCAGCGCCACCTCTCGCAACTGCACCCGGGTGGCTACGTGATCAACGTGGCGCGCGGCGCGCATCTGGTGGACGACGACCTCATTGCGCTGCTGAACAGTGGCCACCTGGCCGGCGCCACGCTCGACGTCTTCCGCACCGAGCCGCTGCCGCCTGAGCACCCGTTCTGGAAGCACCCCGCCATCACGCTCACGCCACATGCCTCGGCGCGCACGCTGCGCGACGAGACCATTGCGCAGATCGCGGGCAAGCTCGCCGCCATGGAGCGCGGCGAGGCGGTTGCCGGTATCGTGGACCCCGCGCGCGGCTACTGAAGGCTGCAACCGCACTGCGGTGCCTGCAGTGGCTGACACAAACAAGTCACTCCGAAATGAAGCAAATAAAGCTACAATAGAAGCAAATAAAGCTACATATGCTGGCCGACCTACTCTTTGGAAGCTACCGCAAGAAGGTACTCAGTCTGCTGCTGCTGCAGCCAGATGTGGACTACCACGTCCGTGAGCTGGCGCGCCAAACGGGCACCGCCCCCGGCACCCTGCACAAGGAGCTGGCCCGCTTGGCGGCAGCTGGCCTGCTGCTACGCAAAGAGCAGGGCAACCAGGTGCGCTATCAGGCGAACCGGCAATGCCCGGTCTTTGCCGAACTTGCCGGGCTGCTGCGCAAAACCACCGGCGCCGCGCAGGTGCTTACCGAGGCACTGGCACCCTTGGCGCCGTCCTTGGCGCTGATCTTCGGCTCGGTGGCCAGCGGCACCGAGACCGCCCACAGCGACGTGGACCTGTTGGTCGTCGGCGACCTGGGCTTTGCCGACGTGGTGCGCGCAACCCACGCCGCGCAGGCCGACCTGGGCCGCGAAATCAACCCCGTGGTGCTCAGCGCCGCAGAGTTTCAGCGGCGCGTGCAAACGCGCGACCCCTTTGTGGCCGAGATCCTCGCGAAACCCAAGCTCTATTTGATGGGAACTGACCATGACCTTAGCCAACTTGCTGGCCATACAGCGCCTGTTGGCGTTTGACGCCACGCCCGACGGCGTGCAACGTCTGCTGGGCGCGGCAGCGCGCAACCTGGCCGATGCGCAGATTGCCCAGCTCAGTGCCGAGAATCGTTTTGACGCGGCCTACAAATGCATCCTGCAGTGCGCCATGCTGGGTCTGTGGGCGCGCGGCTACCGCACCTCTACCAGCCAGCCCGGTCACCACCAAACCGCCCTGCAGGCCTTGCCCCTCACCATGGGCCTGCCCAATGACACCCTCATCGTGCTGGACGCCCTGCGCAAGCAGCGCAACCTGAACGACTACGAAGGCGACCCGGTCAGCGACGGTGTAGTCGTCGAGTGCCTGAGCCAGGCCCGAGCCCTTCTCGCCCACACGCAGCAGTTTCTGAAAACTCAGTTTCCTGATCTGCTGCTTGTCCCCAACAAATGAATACCCGCGTGTTGGACGCAGACTGCACACGGTGCATCGAGAGTTCTTGCAGCCATGCTGTCACGGCCCATCCCGGCGCGCACGCCGATGGACCAGAGCATTGCGCAGATCAGGGCCGGAGCACCGCCAGCACGGCCTAACGGCATCCTTCAAAATAGGAACTACACCATGAACATTCCATCCAAAGTCCGACTCATCGACGTCGGCCCACGCGACGGCCTGCAGAACGAGAAAATGCCGGTGCCCGCCGAGGTCAAGATCGGTCTGGTGCAGCGCCTGCAAGACGCCGGTCTGCAAGAGATTGAAGTCACCAGCTACGTCTCGCCCAAATGGGTGCCGCAGATGGCCGACAACCACGCCGTGATGCAGGGCATCACGCGCCAGAGCGGCGTGCGCTACTCGGTGCTCACGCCCAACCTCCAGGGGTTTGAAGCGGCGTTGCAAGACAAGCCTCAGGAGGTCGTCGTTTTCGGCTCGGCCAGTGAGGCGTTCAGCCAGAAGAACATCAACTGCTCGATTGCCGAGAGCATCGAGCGCTTTGCCCCGGTGGTCGAAGCGGCACTGGCGGCCGGTATTGCGGTGCGCGGCGCCATGAGTTGTACCGTGGGCTGCCCGTACGAGGGCGACATTGCGCCCGAGCGGGTGGCGTATCTGGCGGGCTTGCTCAAAGGCATTGGCGTGCAGCGCGTGGACGTTGCCGACACGATTGGCGTCGGCACGCCGATCCGGGTGCAGCAGGCGATTGACGCCACGCTGCAGCACTACGCCATCGACAATGTGTCGGGCCATTTTCACGACACCTACGGCATGGCGCTGGTCAACACGCTGGCCGCGCTGGAGCTGGGCGTGTGGAATTTTCAGTCGTCCGTCGCCGGCCTGGGCGGTTGCCCCTACGCCAAGGGAGCGACGGGCAATGTGGCGACGGAAGACGTGGTCTATTTGCTGCACGGCATGGGCATTGAAACCGGCATCGACCTCGACAAGCTGATCGACGCCGGCGCCTACATCAGCGATTTTCTGGGACGCAAGCCCCAGTCGCGCGCGGCGACGGCGCTGCTCAACAAGCGGGCGGGGTGAGGGCGATGTGTGGAGCAGAACTCACGGCATTGCCGGGCGGCGTTCAGCGCGTCGCGGCGGCGCTGGCCGCAGCAGGCCACCAGCATGCGCCCCGTATGCTGGAAGACGCTTGCCGCACGGCGCAGCAAGCGGCCGATGCCCTGGGCGTTGCGGTCGGGCAGATCGCCAAAAGCATCATTTTCAGGCGCCTGAGCGACGCCGCCGCGGTGCTGGTCGTGACCTCGGGCGACCGGCGGGTGGACCAGAAAAAGGTGGAAGCGCTGCTGGGCCCGTTGGGGCGCGCCGATGCGGCGTTTGTCAAGGCGCGCACCGGTTTTTCGATTGGCGGCGTCGCGCCGCTGGCGCATGCCGTCCCGAGCGTCACCCTGATCGACCGCGAGCTGCAGCGCTTTGAGGTGTTGTGGGCGGCGGCGGGCCATCCGCATGCGGTGTTTGCGCTCTCGCCCCAGGAGTTGGAGCGCATCACCGGCGCGCCATTGGCCGATGTCACCGAGCCACCTGCGCCGTGAATGCTACGCAAACCATAGCTGCTCACGCAAACAGGTTAAGCGCTGCAGGCTATTTCGACCAAGATTCCGACGAAGTCGTGCCGTCGCCCTGCGTGTCGGTCTGCCGCATGACGCAGGACCGCAGCCTGTGCGAAGGGTGCTTTCGCAGCCTGGACGAGATTCGCCGCTGGTCCAGCCTGGACACCACTGCGCGGCGCGTGGTCTGGGCGCGGCTGTTGCAGCGCGCCGGCGCGCCCGTACCCGCTACCCTGCCCACCGTGGAGTTGCCATGAAACACATCACCTTCTACTTTGATCCTGTCTCGCCCTACGCCTGGCTGGCGTTCGAGCGCCTGCCCGAAGTGCTGGAGGGCCTGAGCTACCAGGTGGCCTACCGCCCGGTACTGCTGGGCGCGCTGCTGCAGCACGCAGGCAACCCCGGCCCGGTCGGCATCCCGCCCAAGCGCGACTGGACCTACCGCCATGTGAGCTGGCTGGGCCATTCGCTGGGCATTCCCTTGCAGATGCCGGCGCGCCACCCTTTCAACACGCTGCCCCTGCTGCGCCAGGCGCTGGCCTGCTCCGTGGACGGCAAGGTCAACCGTTTTGTCGCCGGCACGCTGCTGCGCCATGTGTGGGTCGGCGGGCATGATGCGCTGGAGCCGGCGCGGCTGGATGCGCTCACGGCCGCGCTGGCGCAACAAGCCAAGCCGGGTCTGGCGCCAGAGGGAGCGGAAGTCAAAGCACTGCTGCGCAGCAACACCGATGCGGCCGCCGCGCTGGGTGTGTTCGGCGTGCCGGCGTTTGGTGTGGAGGGCAAGCTGTTCTGGGGGCTCGACGGCCTGCCCATGCTGCGCGCCTGCCTGGAGGGCGACACCTGGTTTGGCGCCGCTTGGGAGACGTCGGCGCAGGTGCCCAACGGCCTAGCGCGCTGAAGCAGGCTGGCAGTGCCGGACTGCGTCAGCTTTATCGACGGAAATGCCCTTCGGGGCCAATGATGGACAGGTCGGAGAATTCCAGTCCCGAGTGGTCGTCTGCTGCATAGCTCAGCGCGAAGCCGCCGATATCGAAATTCTTGAAAGTCTCCAGTGCGGCATGGAGCTTGGCGCGGGTCGGGTTGGGTCCGGCGCGGCGCAGGCCTTCGACCAGCACCTTGGCGTTGGTAAAGCCCTCAACCATGGCAGGCGTCAACTTGATGTTGGCAGCTTGCGCCAGTGCGTCGGCCTCGCGCACCAGCGGGTAGGTACGGGTGCGCTCGGAAGGGAAAACCTGCGTGACGACGACGCCGCGTGACAGGTTGCCTAGGGCCTTCACAAAACCGCCTGAGGCGTTGTTGGAAAGCGTGACGAGCTGCGCCGTGACCCCGGCGGCACGCAGCGCTTTGATGCCATCGACCACGGCCGAGCCGGTGCCGATGATCAGCACCGCCTGGGGACTCTGGCCAGCCACGCTGGGAGCAATGGTGCTGAAATCGGGCTTGTCGCGGTTGAATTTTTCAACAAACAGCGGCTTGAGATTGACCTCTTGAAAGCCTGCCACGGCACCGGCCAGGGCGTCGGCGCCGAAAGTGTCGTCCACGTGCACCACGCCCATGCGGTCAATGCCCAGGGTGGACAAATGGCGAATGGCCTTCTTCACTTCCAGTTGGTACGGTGCGCGCACATTGAAGATGTTGCGCTTCACTGGCTGGTGCAACACCATGGCGCCCGTCGAGGGGCCCACCAGCGGCACGCCAAATTCATCCAGCAGCGGGATGATGCCCACGGTATGCGGGGTGCCGCGGGTCATGAACAACGCCAGCACGTCTTTGTCCTTGATCAGCGTGCGGGCGTTCGCCAAGGTGAGCTTGGGGTCGAATTTGTCGTCCAGCGTCAGGATTTCGACCTTCTGACCGTTCACGCCGCCGCGTGCGTTGGTGGCGTCTACGTACAGTTGCGCGCCGCGCATCGACTCTTTCACCGTGGCAGCGGCCGAGCCGGTCACGCCGACCGTCTGGCCAATCAGCAACTGGGCCTGCGCGCCGTGGTGCATACCGAGCAGCAGTGCGCTGGCGGCAACGACAAATTTCCATTGGCTCATCCGTGTCTCCTGTATTTGTCAGCCGAGTCTAGGACAAGTTGTTATGACTGACCACCTGCACGGCAGTGGCGTTTTTGCCGACACTGCAGCGTGCTCGCAGCGCTCCTATGATGTTCGGCCCCAAGGGATGTCCTGCACAACTCCTCGCGGCGTGTGACAGCACGGCCGCGGGCGGTCTGCGGCGTTGCGTTTCACAGCCCATAGCACCGGCTATTGGCTGTGAAACGTGCCTTGCATCCCATCCCGATCCGCACTGCACCCACTCCCGTGGAGTTGTGCAGGACATCCCGACTGAAAGAGCCCATGTCTGAAGGAACGATCCGCATCCACGGTGCGCGCCAGCACAATTTGAAAAACCTTGACATCGAGCTGCGCACCGGCGAGCTGACGGTGGTCACCGGCCCGAGTGGTTCGGGCAAGTCCAGCCTGGTGTTCGACACGCTGTACGCCGAAGGCCAGCGGCGCTACGTCGAGACCTTCAGCGCCTACGCGCGCCAGTTTCTCGACCGCATGGACAAGCCGGCGGTGGACAAGGTGGAGGGCGTGCCGCCGGCCATTGCGATTGACCAGAGCAACCCGGTGCGCAGCTCGCGCTCGACCGTCGGCACGATGACCGAGATCAACGACCACCTCAAGCTCCTGTTTGCCCGCGCCGGCCAGCTGTTTGACCGGCAGACCGCACAGCCGGTGCGCCACGACTTGCCGGAGACGATTTATGCCGAGCTGGTGGATCGGTTTGGACAAGGCGACGATCGTCTGGTGGTCACCTTTCCTGTCGAGCTGCCTGCGGGTACCAGCGCTGAGCAGGTTGCAGAGTGGCTCTCGGCCAGCGGCTTCACCAAGATTCAGGCCGAGCGCGAGCTGGAGGGCGTGAAGCTGCTGGACGTCGTGGCCGACCGCTTTCGCATCGGCAGCGTAGAAAAATCGCGCGCCATCGAGGCCATTGAAGTCGCGCTCAAGCGCAGCGGCCGCATTGCGGTCTATCGGCTGGTGGAGGGCGGCGAGCCCGAGCTGTGGAAGTTCTCGACCGGCCTGCACTCGCCCGACAGCAACCTGCGCTACGCCGAGCCGCTGCCGTCCATGTTCTCGTTCAACTCGCCCGCCGGGGCGTGCGAGACCTGCCGCGGCTTTGGCCGGGTGATTGGTGTGGACTACGGCCTGGTCGTCCCCGACGAAAAGAAGACGCTGCGGGCCGGCGCCATCAAGACGCTGCAAACCCCCGCCTGGAAAGAAGCGCAGGACGACCTCATGCGCCATGCCGAGGCCGCCGGCATTCCGCGCGACACCGCCTGGAATCGCCTCACGCCCGAGCAGCAACAGTGGGTGATTGGCGGCTCGCCGAACTGGAACGGCAAGTGGAACCAGCAGTGGTACGGCATTGCGCGCTTCTTTGAGTACCTGGAGAGCAAGGCCTACAAGATGCACATCCGGGTGCTGCTGTCCAAGTACCGCAGCTACACGCAATGCCCTACTTGCGCCGGCGCGCGCCTCAAGACCGAGAGCCTGCTCTGGCGCATCGGCAGCAAGGCGGACGCCGACGCGGTGCTGCCGCCGACTCAAAGGTTTATGCCGCAGGGCGTGGCCTGGGGCCGAGAGCAGTTGGAGGCGCTGCCGGGGCTGTGCCTGCACGATTTGATGCTGCTGCCGCTCAGCCGGGTGCGCAGCTTCTTTGAGCGTTTGTCGAAAGACACTATTAAGTTGATAGCTGGTAGCGTAGATGGAATAAGCGCTGGAGGCCAATTTGGCTCAAAAAATGATGCCATAGAGGTGCCCGCACTTTCCGCCAGCGCCGCGCGCGAAAGCGGCGACGCGCAGGCGCTCAAGCTCCTGCACGAAGAAATCGGCACGCGCCTGAAGTACCTGGACGAAGTCGGCATTGGCTACCTCACGCTGGATCGGCAAAGCCGCACGTTGTCAGGCGGCGAGGTGCAGCGCATCAACCTGACCACGGCCCTGGGCACGTCGCTGGTCAACACGCTGTTCGTGCTGGACGAGCCCAGCATCGGCCTGCACCCGC
>JAUCDU010000087.1:0-8996 GCA_034674825.1 Giesbergeria sp. | reverse complement strand
CGAACTTGGCCAGCTCGGACGGCTGGAAGTTCATCACCCCCAGCGACAGCCAGCGGCGCGCGCCATTGACCACCGTGCCCACGTGCGGCACCAAAACCGCAACCAGCAGCGCCAGCGACAACAGAAACAGCGCACGGGCATGGCGCTCCCAGACCAGCATGGGGATCTGGAAAGTCAACAAGGCGGCGACAAAACCCATGGTCAGCGCGAACACGTGGCGCACCAGGAAGTGGGTATGTGAAATCTTGCCAAATCGTGGGTTGTCCGGCATCGCGATGGACGCCGAATACACCATCACCAGGCCCCAGGCCAGCAGTGCCACCACCACCCACAGCAGCGCCTGGTCAAAACCCAACACCCGCGCAGGCGTGGCCGTACTCTGGCGGTATTCCATGCCACTGGCGCGCACCGGCAGGCCTTCGGCGCTGCGCTGACGGCGCGCGCCAAGCCAGGCCGCGATGCGTCCGCCTGGGCGTTGTGCGGCGGTGCTCACGCGGCGCCCTCCAAAGTCTGGCCGGCGTCTGCTGCGCGCTCGCGCACGAGGGCGGCAAAGATTTCGCCGCGCCTCACGTAGTTTTCGAACATGTCGAAACTGGAGCAAGCCGGCGAGAGCAGCACCGCGTCACCCGAGTGGGCGCGGCGCGTGGCCACTTCAATGGCATCGGCCAGCGTTGCGGCGTCGAGCAAGGGAACGCCGCTGCCTTCGAGCGCGGCACGAATCAGCGGCGCGTCGCGGCCGATCAGCACGACCGCGCGGGCGAAACGCTCGACGGGCGCGGCGAGCGGAGAAAAATCCTGCCCTTTGCCCAAACCACCGAGGATGACTACTACGCGCCGCTCAGCGCCCAGGCCCGAGACCGCTGCCACCGTGGCGCCAACGTTGGTGCCCTTGCTGTCGTCGAAGTACTCGATGCCATCGATGGTGCCTACCGGCTCGACCCGGTGCGGCTCGCCCCGGTAGTCGCGCAGCGCGTACAGCATGCCGCCCAGCGCGCCGCCCGCTGCATGGGCCAGCGCGAGCGCCGCCAAGGCGTTGACTGCGTTGTGCCGGCCGCGAATGCGCAGCGCGTCGGCCGGGATCAGGCGCTGCATGAAAAGCTCTTCTTCTGCCACTGCTTGCCCTGCCGGGCTGCGGCGCGGGTTGCGTTTGCGCGTCTCGTCGGTCGCCTGCGCGCGCACCAGCCAGGCTATCCCGTGGACCTGCTCGATACCGAAGTCACCAGCGCGCAGGGGCAGGTCGGCGCCAAAAGTGGCAAATTGCCGTGGCGCTGGCTTGGCCGCCTTGCCACGTGCGCCGGGTTCGACCGCGTCAGGCGCAGCCGATTGCGCGTGCATCTGCATCACCACCGGGTCGTCGCGGTTGAGCACCATCAGAGCCCGCGCGCCAAAAATGCGTGCCTTCGCGGCGGCGTAGGCGTCCAGGCTGCCGTGCCAGTCGAGATGGTCCTGGGAAATGTTCAGCACCGTGGCGGCAGTGGGCTCGAAGTTGGCCGGCGCGTCGAGCTGAAAGCTCGACAGCTCCAGCACCCAGACTTCGGGCAGAGCGCCCGCGTCGATATGCTGCGCCAGCGTGTCGAGCAATGCCGGACCAATATTGCCGGCCACGGCCACGTGCGCACCTGCTGCGGCGGCCAGCAAGCCGGTGAGCGCGGTCACCGTGGTCTTGCCATTGGTACCCGTCACCGCGAGCACCTTGGGCGCGTAGTGGCACGCCGTGCGCAGCGCTTCCAGCGCATCGGCATACAGGCCCAATTCGCCCGTTGCGCTTATTCCTTCTGCATCGGCAGCTACCAATACCGCAGCAACATCCGCCGGACTAAGCCCCGGCGAGCGCAGCACCGCGTGCAGGCCCTTGCCTGCCACCAGCGCAGCACCAAAGGCACCGCCCACAAACTGCACCTGCGGCAATTCGCTGCGCAGAAGCGCGAGCAGCGGCGGCTCGGCGCGCGTATCGGCCACCGTCACCGCAGCGCCACAACGCACGCACCAGCGCGCCATCGAAAGACCCGAAACACCCAGACCCAGCACC
Source organism: Giesbergeria sp. (assembly GCA_034674825.1). GTDB lineage: Bacteria > Pseudomonadota > Gammaproteobacteria > Burkholderiales > Burkholderiaceae_C > Simplicispira. The sequence goes on along the minus strand of JAUCDU010000087.1, from coordinate 6,967 downwards.
AGCACCGAGCGCCCGGCAAGCAAACTTTGGATTGCGTCTGCCGGTGCCACCGTCGGCGTTGCAGCGGGATCTTCTTCCGGCTGCGTTTGCGCGTCGCTGGCGGGCTGCGCAGCGGCATCGGTGACTTCGGCGCTGCGAATATCGCTGAACATGCGCGCCACGAATTCGCTGGCCTCGCGCGCCGCGTGCAGCGGCTGCGCGGGCAGCACTTCGGACTGCGGCGCCACCTGCGCCGTCGCCACGGGCAGCACCGACTCTGCGCCGGGTGCGGGCGCGGCGTCGTCGCGGGGCAGCTCAGGCGTTTCGTTCATCGCAATTTCAGGGTCGAGAGACCCACCAGACAGAGCAGCATGGTGATGATCCAGAAACGCACCACGACCTGCGTTTCCTTCCAGCCGCTTTTCTCGAAATGGTGGTGCAGCGGCGCCATCTTGAGCAGTCGCCGGCCCTCGCCATAGCGGCGCTTGGTGAACTTGAACCAGATCACCTGCGCCATCACCGACAGCGCCTCGACGACAAAAATGCCACCCATGATGGCCAACACGATTTCCTGGCGCACGATGACCGCTATGGTGCCCAGCGCCGCGCCCAGCGCCAGCGCGCCCACGTCGCCCATGAAGACCTGCGCCGGGTGGGCGTTGAACCACAGGAAGGCCAGGCCTGCACCGGCCATGGCCGAGCAGAAGATAAGCAGCTCTCCGGCGCCCGGAATGTGCGGGAACAGCAGGTATTTGGAGAACAGCACACTGCCAGTCACGTAGGCGAACACCCCAAGCGCCGAGCCCACCATGACGACCGGCATGATGGCCAGGCCGTCGAGCCCGTCGGTCAGGTTGACGGCGTTGCTGGAGCCGACGATGACCAGATAAGTCAGCAAGGCGAACCCGACCACGCCCAGCGGGTAGCTGATTTCCTTGAAGAACGGCAGCAACAAGCCGGCTTGCGGCGGCAAATCAACCGAAAAACCCGAGCTGACCCAGGTGACGAAAAGCTGAAACACCTTGGGGTTCGAGCCCTCGGAGATGCTGAACACCAGCGCCAGCGCCGCCAGCAGGCCGATGATGGACTGCCACATGTATTTGTCGCGCGAGCGCATGCCGTTCGGGTCCTTGTAGACCACCTTGCGCCAGTCGTCGACCCAGCCGATGGCGCCAAACCCCAGAGTGACGATAAGCACGATCCAGACGAAGCGGTTCGACAGATCCGCCCAGAGCAGCGTGGAGACTGTGATGCACAGCAAAATCAGTACGCCGCCCATGGTGGGCGTGCCGCTTTTGACCAGGTGCGTCTCCATGCCGTTGGTACGGATCGGCTGGCCAATCTTGAGCGCGGTGAGACGCCGAATGACGTGCGGCCCCGCGATCAGGCCGATCAGCAGCGCGGTCATCGCCGCCATCACTGCGCGCAGCGTGAGGTACTGGAACACGCGCAAGAACCCGAGCTCGGGCGAGAGCGTCTGCAGCCATTGCGAAAGCAGAATCAGCATGCGACCCCTCCGACATTTCCTATGGACGCGACTTGAGGCGCCTGCGCGGCTTCGGTAATGGCGTTCACTGCGCGCTCCATGCGCATAAAGCGCGAACCCTTGACGAGCACGCTGGCCGTACCTGGCAGCACGTCCAGCAGGGCGGCCTGCAGCGTCTCCATGCTGTCAAAGTGACGCGCGCCAGGGAAAGCCTGCGCCGCGTGCGCCGCCTGCCCGCCCAGGGCAAAAAACTGTTCGATGCCGCGGGCATGCGCTTGGGCACCCGCCTGTTGATGAAAGTGCGGTCCGTCGTTGCCCACCTCACCCATGTCCCCCAGCACCAGCAAGCGCGGGCCAGGAAGCTCGGCCAGTACCTCAATCGCGGCGCCCACCGAATCGGGGTTGGCGTTGTAGCTGTCGTCCACCAGCGTGATGGCGCGGCCGTGCAACTGCAGGCCAAGCGCGCGCGAGCGGCCCGCAACGGCGCGAAACGCGCTCAGTCCTGCGGCGATAGCGGCAATCGGCACGCCTGCGGCCTGCGCGCAGGCGGCTGCTGCCATGGCGTTGCGCAGATTGTGGCGCCCCGGCATGGCGAGCGAAAACGCAAGCGCTCCCTGCGGCGTTGCGGCCCGCACCTGCCAGGCGGCGCTCTGCCACTCTGCTGCCTGGACATGCACATCGCCCTGCTCCAGGCCAAACCCAAGTACGCGCCGGCCAGCAGCAAGCGTGCGCCAGACCTGCGTGTAGGCGTCGTCCGTAGGGAAAACTGCGGTTCCGTCTGCTGCCAGCGCGGCCAACACACTGCCGTTCTCTGCCGCCACCGCGTCCACGCTGTGCATGAATTCCAGGTGTTCGCGCTGGGCGTTGTTCACCAGCGCCACGGTGGGCTGGGCAATAGCGGCGAGTTCGGCAATTTCGCCCGCATGGTTCATGCCGAGTTCGACCACGGCGAATCGGTGCATAGCCCTGAGCCGCAGCAGCGTCAGCGGCAGGCCGATGGCGTTGTTGAAATTGCCGCGCGTGGCCAGCATCGCCTCGCCCGCATGCGCGCTGAGGATGCTGGCAAGCATCTGCGTCACCGTTGTCTTGCCATTGCTGCCCGTGACGGCAATCAGCGGCAAGGCGAATTGGGCGCGCCAACTGGTGGCCAAGGCGCCAAGCGCGGCCAGCGGATCGGGCACTTCGATACCCGGCAAGCCCGCGTCCTGCAAACCGCCTTGCGCGATCGCAGCTGCCGCTCCCAGAGCTGCGGCCTGCGGCAAAAACTCCTGCGCATCGAAACGCTCACCGCGCAGGGCCACAAACAGGTCACCTGCCTGCAGGCTGCGCGTATCGGTGTGCACGCGGGTGAAAGCCGCCGTCGGGTCGCCGACCAAGCGCGCCTGCGGCTGGCTGGTGTGAATCCATTCGAATGCCGTTTGCAGGTTCATCATGGCGGTCATGCCGGTTCTCCCCGGCGTGCCAGCGCGGTGCGCGCATGTTCCAGGTCTGAAAAAGGGCGCTTCACGCCTGCTGTTTCCTGCCAGGCTTCATGGCCTTTTCCGGCGATCAGCACGACATCTTCCGGCGCCGCTTCCTGCAGCACCAGCGCAATGGCGGCTGCGCGATCGGGCTCGGCGCGCACGCTGGTGCCGGCAATGGTGCCGAGCAGTATCTGGTGCACGATGGCTGCCGGGTCTTCGCTGCGCGGGTTGTCGCTGGTCACCACGACCTTGTCGGCGTGCTGCTGCGCTGCCGCGCCCATGAGGGGCCGCTTGCCGGCGTCGCGCGCGCCCCCACAGCCAAACACACACCACAGCTGGCCGCCGCGCGCGGTCGCCAGCGGGCGCAGCGCCTGCAAGGCCTTCTCAAGCGCGTCGGGCGTGTGGGCATAGTCCACCGCAACCAGCGGCTGGCCCGGAACAAGCAAACGCTCCATGCGGCCCGGCACTGGCGCCAGTTGCTCACAGGCACGCACCGCATCGCCAAGCGGTACCCCCAGCGCACGCATGGCAGCCAGCACGCCCAAAAGGTTCGAAATGTTGTACTGGCCGATGAGTGCCGTGCGCAAACGCAGCCGTTCCGATCCCTCGGTAACCCAACATTCCAGCCCGTTCGCGCCCAGCGCCACTTCACTGGCGTACAGACGTGCCGGCCCGGTTTGCGACACGGTCCAGATATCCAGCCCTGCAGCCTTGACCTGCGCTTGCAGACCTGCTGCGGCCGCGTCGTCAATGTTCAGGACCGCCGCGCGCAGCCCCGGCCAGGCGAACAGTGAGCGCTTGGCGTCCAGATAACGCTCCATGCTGCCGTGGTAGTCGAGGTGGTCGTGGGTGAAGTTGGTGAACACCGCCACCGCAATGCGCGAGCCCGCAAGCCTGTGCTCGGCCAGGCCAATCGAAGACGCCTCGATGGCGCAGCTCCTGGCACCTGCTTCGACCAGCGAGCGCAGACCGCGCTGCAGCCGCACCGGGTCGGGCGTGGTGAGACCGGTGTCTTCCAGCTCTGCCGGAAATCCCATGCCCAAAGTACCCACTAACGCACAAGGAGAAAGCGCCGGCAGCTCGCATTTTTGTAGCGCATGGGCCAACCACCAAGCGCTGCTGGTCTTGCCGTTGGTGCCGGTGAAAGCCACCACCTCCAGGCTGCGCGAGGGCTCGCCAAACCAGGCCGAGGCAATCTCGCCGGTGGCCGCTTTCAAGCCGTGCAGGGCGGCGACGTCGGCACCGGCGAAGTCAAACGCCTGGGCCCCGCCGGCTTCCACCAGGCAGGCGCTGGCGCCGCGCGTTCGCGCATCGCTCAGATATGCGCGTGCGTCGGTGGCGGCGCCGGGCCAGGCAATGAAGGCATCACCTGGCTGGATGCTGCGGCTGTCGGTGCGCAGCGTGCCGGTGGTGCGCCCACGCAACCACGCAAATGCTTGCTCAGCGGTGTGCAGCAGGTGCAGCGTCTGTGTCACAGCGGCTCCTCCACCCCGTTGGCGACAATTTGCGGTTTCACCGCCATGTCGGGTTGCACGCCCATGATGCGCAGCGTTTGCTGCACCACTTCGCTGAACACCGGAGCAGCAACAGCGCCGCCGTAAATCACGCCGTCGCCAGGCTCGTCCACCATGACGGCGACGATGATGCGCGGGTTGTCGATGGGTGCCATGCCGGTAAACCAGGCACGGTACTTGGTCGTGGAATAGCCCTTGCCGACCTGCTTGCGCGCGGTGCCCGACTTTCCGCCCACCGAGTAGCCCAGCGTCTGCGCCTTTTGCCCCGTGCCGCCAGGTCCTGCGGCCATCTGCAGCATCTTGCGCACTTCATCGGCCGTGCGCTGGGAAAAGACGGGTACGCCCACGGCCGCATGGTCCGACTTGAGCAGCGTGGCAGGAATGATCTGGCCGTTGTGCGCAAACACGGTGTACGAGCGCGCCATCTGGAACAGGCTGGCCGACAGCCCGTAGCCGTACGACATGGTGGCCTGCTCGATCGGGCGCCAGGACTTGTATGGCCGCAATTTGCCGCTCACCACACCCGGAAATCTCAGGTGGGGCTTCTGGCCAAACCCGGCGGCAGAAAACGTTTCCCACATTTCACGCGCCGGCATCTGCATCGCCAGTTTGGTGGTGCCCACGTTGCTGGACTTCTGGATGATGCCCTCGACCGTCAGCACGCCGTAGTTGTGCGTGTCGGAAATGGTCGAGCCGCCAATCGAGAGGCGGCCAGGCGTGGTGTCCACCAGGGTACTGGGCTTTACGCGGCCACTTTCGAGCGCCAGCCCGATGGTGAACGGCTTCATGGTCGAGCCCGGCTCGAACGTGTCGGTGAGCGCGCGGTTGCGCAGCTGCTCGCCGCTGAGATTTCGGCGCTTGTCGGGCGTATAGCTCGGGTAGTTGGCAAGTGCCAGCACTTCGCCGGTCTGCGCATCCAGCACCACCACGCTGCCGGCCTTGGCCTTGTGCGCAATGACCTGGTCGCGCAGCTTCTGGTAGGCAAAGAACTGCACTTTGCTGTCGATGGACAGTTGCATGTCGCGGCCTTCCACCGGCGGCACGTCTTCGCCCACGCCTTCAACCACCCGGCCCATGCGGTCCTTGATGACGCGCCGCGAACCGCTCTGGCCCGCCAACAGGTCGTTGAAGGCGAGCTCGATGCCCTCCTGACCCTTGTCTTCGACGTTGGTAAACCCGACGACATGCGCCGCCGCCTCGCCCTCGGGATATTCGCGCTTGTATTCCTTGCGCTGGTAAATGCCCTTGATTTTCAAGGCTGCAATTTTCTGGCCGTCGTCCCATTCGAGCTGGCGCTGCAACCAGACGAAGGTCTTGTCTTCGTCGGCCAGCTTGGCCTTGAGCGAGGCATACGGCATGCCCAGCAGCCCTGCCAGCTTCTTGAGCTGGCTCGTCGCCTCGGGCGTTCCCTGTTCGACGTCTTCTGGGATCGCCCAGATGCTGGCCGCAGGCACGCTGGACGCCAAAATCAGGCCGTTGCGGTCCAGAATGCGCCCGCGATTGGCAGGAAGATCGAGCGTGCGCGCAAAACGCACCTCGCCCTGGCGCTGGAAAAAGGCGTTGTCGATCACCTGCACGTAAGAGGCGCGCGCGCCCAGCCCGATGAAGCCGAGCGCCACCATGGCAACGATGAGCTTGCTGCGCCAGACCGGTGTCTTGCTGGCCCGCAAGGGGCTCAGGGTGTAGCGCACGCTGCGGCTCATGGTCGCGCCCCTGCGGTTGCGGTTGCGGCTGCACCTGGGGCAGGGGCGGCGCCCTGCGTGGCAGCTACGCCGGCGGCTCTGCCATCCCCAGGGTGGATGTAGCGCGTGATGGCCGGTGTCGCCGGGCGCATGGCGAGCTGCGAACGCGCCAGCGATTCGACCCGCAGCGGCGTCGCCTGGGCGCGCTTTTCCACTTGCAGGCGGTCGAGTTCGGTGTCCAGGCGCCGCGCTTCGCTGTTTGCGCGGTCCAGTGCGGTGTAGAGCTGGCGCGACTCGTACTGCGTATGCACCAGGTACAGCGCGCTGGCCAGTACCAGCACGAACAGCAGCAAGTTCCAGCGCGGCATGACGTCAGACCTCCGTGCGCCGGGCAACACGCATGACAGCGCTGCGTGCACGCGGGTTGGCGGCCACCTCAGCGGCGCTGGGGCGCACGCGTGCAAGCGCTTCGAGCTTCATCGCGCGCGGCTCTGCAAACGGCGCACGGCGATCGAACACCTGCCTGGAATGCAGGGCGATGAACTGCTTGGCGATACGGTCTTCGAGCGAATGAAAACTGATCACCACGAGGCGTCCACCGGGTTCGAGCACCGACAACGAGGCTTCTAGCGCCTGCCGCAGTTCTTCAAGCTCGGCGTTGATGAAAATCCGAAAAGCCTGAAATGTGCGCGTTGCAGGGTTCTGGCCTGCTTCGCGGGTCTTGACCGCGCCAGCCACGAGATCGGCAAGTTCGGCGGTGCTGGCCAGAGGGCCGCGCTCCTGCCTCCGAGCAACAATCGCCTTTGCAATGGGGCCAGCAAACCGTTCTTCACCGTATTCACG
>JAUCDU010000086.1:0-8996 GCA_034674825.1 Giesbergeria sp. | reverse complement strand
CGTGGGGTTCTCCCAGTCGTCTTCGACGAAGCGGATGTCGTTCTTCTTCAGGTCAAAGCCCAGGGCTTCGAGCGAACCCAGGTACAGCTCCAGAATGTTGGCTGGCGCAGGCTTCAAGACCACCTGGTATTGGTAGTAGTGCTGCAGGCGGTTGGGGTTTTCGCCGTAGCGGCCATCTTTGGGGCGGCGGCTGGGTTGCACGTAGGCCGCTTTCCAAGGCTCAGGGCCAATCGCTCTCAAAAATGTAGCGGTATGCGAAGTTCCCGCGCCGACTTCCATATCGTAGGGCTGTAAAAGCGCGCAACCTTGCGCATCCCAGTAGGACTGGAGCTTGAGAATGATTTGCTGGAAGGTCAACATGCGATGTGCCGCGCGGGGCAAGCCGCGCCAAAGAAGACGGGCGCCAAGGTGGCGCGCAACCGCTAATTTTACGGGCGCCCGGGAAGCCAAGCGTGCGGCGACCCGGTTGGGCGCCTCGCCTCATCCAGCCGCGCGGGCGCTGAACGTCAGGCGCCGTCCCAGCGGCGCAGGACCAGGCTTGCGTTGGTGCCACCAAAGCCAAAGCTGTTCGAGAGCGCCGTGCGTATCGGCGCATCGACCGTGGTGCGCACCAGCGGCATGCCTTCGGCCGCCGGGTCGAGCGTTTCAATATTGGCGGAGCCGGCGATAAAGCCTTGCTGCAGCATCAAGAGGCAATAGATTGCCTCCTGCACCCCGGTGGCCCCAAGTGAATGACCGGTCAGCGACTTGGTGGACGAGAAACGGGGAATTGCGTCGCCAAACACCGCCTTGATCGCCCGCAGCTCTGGCGCATCGCCCACCGGCGTGGAGGTGCCGTGGGTGTTGATGTAGTCGATCGGTGCGTCCAGCCCGGCAATAGCCTGCTGCATGCACGCTATGGCGCCCTCGCCCGAGGGGGCCACCATGTCTGCACCATCGGAGGTCGAGCCAAAGCCGACCACCTCGCCCAGAATCGTGGCGCCGCGTGCCTGTGCGTGCTCCAGGCTCTCGAGGACGACCGCGCCGCCGCCGCCCGAGAGCACAAATCCGTCCCGGTTCGCATCGTAGGGGCGCGAGGCCTTTTCGGGCGTTGCGTTGTAGGCGCTTGACATGGCGCCCATGGCGTCAAACAGCATGCCCATGCCCCAGGTGACTTCCTCGCCGCCGCCGGCAAACATCACGTCCTGCATGCCCCACGCAATCTGCTGCGCCGCCGCACCGATGCAGTGCGCCGAGGTGCTGCACGCCGAAGTAATGGAGTAGTTGATGCCCTTGATGCCGAAGTTGGTCGACAGGCAGGCTGAGACAGTGGAGCTCATGCAGCGCGTCACCTGGTACGGGCCGACGCGGCGGATGCCCTTGCTGCGCAGCACGTCCGCCGATTCGATCTGGTTGGCCGGCGAGCCACCGCCTGAGCCCATGATCAGGCCGGAGCGCGGATGCGACACCTGCTCTGGTGCAAGGCCGGCCTGAACAATCGCGTTTGCGAGCGCGATGTGGGCGTACGCGGCCGCATCGCCCATGAAACGCAGCTGCTTGCGGTCGATCAGCGCCTCCAGGTCAATGGTCGGAACACCGGCCACCTGGCTGCGCAATCCCATCTCGGCAAATTCAGGCATGGCGCGGATGCCTGATCGGCTCTCGCGCAGGGACGCAGTGACTGCTGCGTTGTCGTTGCCAATGCACGAGACGATGCCCGTACCCGTGATCACCACGCGTTTCATGGAGTCTCTCCTGTCGCTGGGGCAGCGGCCGACGCGTCGTCCTTTTTGAACAGGCCGACACGCAGGTCGTTTGCCACGTAAATTTCTTGCCCATCCACCAGCAGGCGCGCGTCGCCAATGGCCATGACGAGCTTGCGCTTGATGACGCGCTTGATGTCGATTTCGTACGTCACAAGTTTGGCGGCTGGCCCTACTTCACCGGTAAATTTGACTTCGCCCGCACCCAAGGCACGTCCGCGCCCCGGTAATTGCAGCCAGGTGAGGAAGAAACCAATCAACTGCCACATGGCGTCCAGCCCCAAACACCCGGGCATGACCGGGTCGCCCCGAAAGTGGCAGTCGAAGAACCAGAGATCGGGCCGGACATCGAGTTCAGCGCGGATGAACCCCAGTCCGTGCGCACCGCCCTCGCTGTCGATATGCGTAATGCGGTCAAACATCAGCATGGGAGGCAGGGGCAGACGGCCGCTTTCGGGCGAAAAGAGGCGTCCCTCGCCGGACGCGATCAGTTGTTCGTACGAAAAGGAATCGGCCATGTAATTCGTGCTCCAGGCCTGCGCAGGCAGCGCCTTCGTTGGGTAATGGGCCCCTAGCCTAGCTGGCGTGCGTCGCCCTGTGCCATGGCCCAGGGACAGGCGAAGCGTGCAGTTCTAGATGGGTACGTCTAACCCCGATTGTAGAGAGGCTTTGCCGAGCCTCCTTGTCTCGCGTGCGCGCACCAGCATTGCGGCGGCCGCGCAAACGCCCCCCAAAAGCCACAAGGGCCACAGGCGCCAGCGCGCCGCCCACCAGGCAAAGGGTGTCACCGCCCGGCTCTGTCCGCGCACCTCTGCCAGCAGGACCGAACGGGTTGCACGTTCAAGGCGGTGCGTCACGACGCCGTGGTGATCGATCACGGCGGTGGCACCCGTATTGGTGGCACGCACCATGGGGCGGCGAAACTCCAGGGCCCGCATGCGGCTGATCTGCAGGTGCTGGTCAATCGCAAGACCGGTACCGAACCAAGCAATGTTGCTCAAGTTGAGCAAAATGGTGGGCGCCGTGGTCGGATCGCGAAACTGCGCGGCGATCTCATCGCCAAACAAGTCTTCGTAGCAGATGTTGGGCGCAATGCGTTCGCCCTGCCAGAGAAAGCTCGGCTGGCCCAGTGGCCCGCGCGCGAAATCGCCAAGCGGAATATTCAGCAGTTCGGTAAACCAGCGAAACAGCGGCGGAATGAATTCACCGAAGGGCACAAGATGGTGCTTGTCGTAGCGGTAGGGAGCACTTCGACCGGGCGAGAACCCCAGCACCGAGTTGGTATAGCCCGATTGCAGATCGCCCAGCGGAATGCCCAGAAGCGCGGCCTGCATGCCCTGGCCGTAGCGCCGTTCAATCGCGTCCAGGTAACCCGGCGGCAGTTGCTGCGGCAACAAGGGCAGCGCCGTCTCGGGCGCCACGACCAATGTCGCCTTGGCATCGGCCAGTTGCCGCGCATACCAGTTCAACGCTGTCGGGACGCCACTGCCGACTTGAAACTTTTCATCCTGTGGAATATTGCCTTGAAGCAGCGCCAGCGAGAGCGGCGCATGCGTCTGAGTCGCGCCCAGCCAACGCTCGGGCCATGCCTGGAGCGCGCCGAGAGCGGCGGCCAACAGCGTGATCAGCAGCCAGGCACGCCCACTTTGCGCGGCCGGCACTCGCAGGCCAAGCAGCAGCATGGCCAGGAATGCCGCGACAAAACCTATGCCGTACACGCCGACCAGCGGCGCCAGCACGGCCAACGGTCCCTCCACATGCGCGTAGCCGCCGGCGCCCCACGGAAAACCAGTCCACAAGCTATTGCGCGCCAACTCCGCAAGCAGCCACAAGCCGGCAAACAACAGAGCGCCAAGCGTTTGCGATACAGGAGCCCAGGCGCGGTAAAGCAGGCCGGCGAGTGCGTAGTAGGACGCCAGAAACACCGCCAAGCCCAGCACCGCCAGCACCGCGAGTGGCGCAGCCAGGCCACCATAAGTGTGCAGCGAGGTGTAGAGCCACCAGAAGGTTCCCGTTAGCCAGGTCGTCCCAAACCACCAGGCAAGCGCGCCCGCACTGCGGGGTCTGGGCGCTGCCTGCAACAACGCTGCCAGCAGCGCCAGCGACGCAATTTGCAGAACCCAGACGGGCTCTCCGCCAACCGGCCAGGCCAGCGACGCGGCCTGGCCCAGACCCGCGACACAGGCGAGCAAGGCCGGCAGCACGCGGCCACTTGCACACATCAATCAGGCCGGGCGAGGTCTTGCGTGGCGCCGGTCACCTTGAACCAGCGCACCGCGCCGCCTTTGGTGTGCAGCACCACGAAATGCAGGCCGCAGAACTGCAGGTGCTCGCCGCGCTGGGGCACATGGCCCATTTCGTGCGCGATGAGGCCACCGATGGTGTCGAATTCATCCTCGGGGTCGGTGCCGGCAATCGGTACGCCAAAAGCTTCTGCGACGCGCTCGACAGGCGTATCGCCACTGACGCGGTAGGTACGGTCGGCCAGGGCAAAGATGTCGCCCTCGTCTTCAGGAATGTCGAACTCGTCTTCGATTTCCCCGACGATTTCCTCCAACACATCTTCGATGGTGACCAGGCCGGCGACGCGGCCAAACTCATCGATGACTACCGCCAGATGGCTGCGGTTGCTGCGGAACTCGCGCAGCAGATCGTTCAGTCCCTTGGTTTCCGGCACAAAGGTAGCAGGACGCAAAAGCGTGCGGATATGCAGCTCAGGCGCGCGCTGCAACTTGAGCAAATCCTTGGCCATCAGCACGCCGATGATGTTTTCGCGCTCGCCCTGGTACACAGGAAAGCGCGAGTGCGCGGTGTTGATGACCAGGCGCAGCAACTCGTCCATCGGTGCATCAATGTCGAGCAGGTCCATGCGAGGCGCGGCAACCATGACATCGCCGGCCGTGCGATCGGCCATGCGCAGTACGCGCTCAAGCATGACGCGCGACTCTGGGCCTATGAGCTCGTTGTCTTCGGCCTCGGAAAGAATAACGACGAGTTCATCGATCGAGTCAGGACCCGGATGAATGAATTCGACCAATCGTTTGAAAAAGGTGCGCTTGTCTTCCTTGTCAAGCGCGCGCGCGGGATGCGGTTCGGACACTGCCTTTGGATGCAGGACATGCGGTAGTGGATCAGCACGCTAGTGTAGTGTTGGACGCCACACAGCGCCAATTTCTCCGCAAAAGGCGCTCGCCTGTCAGGACTTCGGCGCGTCGCCTGTACCTGGTTGCACGGCGGACTTGCGCACCGCCTGCAGACCGTCGAGGAAAGACCAGAACTGGTGGGCCTGGTGTTTCAGCCGGTAGTCGAACTCGGCAAACTGGTGCTCGACCACCTCGGCCATCCGGCTGTCCAGGCTGGCGGGCGGGAGCTCCAAAAAGGCTTCAGACTCTGGGCCTTCGCGTCGCACCAGCGCCCCCGCAGAGCGGGCAATGTTGAGCATGGGCGTGTTTTCCGAAAGCGCCTGGATAAACAACATGCGCACCCCTGCATTGCGCGCATGCATGGCAGCGCGGTCAAACAGCCGCGCGCCGTAGCCGCGCCCTCGGGCATGCTCCAGCACGGAAACGCCAAATTCCGCGCATTCGCTGTGCGCATCCTTGGTCGAGTAGGCGAGGTGCGCCATCGCGATGAGTTGCAGTCGACGGTTGTAGATGCCGAAAATCTCATCGCGTTCAAAGTTGAGTTGTGCGGCATAGCGCCGCACATGCTCATCACTCGCAGAATAGCCAAAGCGCAAGTACCGGTCGGATGGCGAAAGCGCCAGCAAGTGCTGGGCAATGCGCTCCCGATGCGCCGGGCCGAGCGAACGAATGGGCACCATGAGGGGGCTGCGTGCAGCTTCGAAGCGCTTCCCCGGGGGAGCGCGCAGCAGGTTGATTCCGGTGTTCCACGACGCCTGAATCCAGTCTTTGGTAGCAGTCATACACCCAATGTAGGCGCTTTGTCCCTGCTTTCCAAGTCCTTTTTGCTGCAATGCAACAAATTAGACAGGAACACCAAAATACCAATGAAATCAAAAGCTTGTAAGCGCTACTACGTAGGCCAATACGCACTGACCTAGACGGGAATGGCGGTGGTGGCCTTGACGTGGTCCAGCACGAAGCTGGTCTTGCAGTCCTGCACGCTGGGGTGCTTGAGCAGCGTGTCCATGATGAAGCGGCTGTAGTGCGCCATGTCGGCGACCACCACGCGCAGCAGGTAATCCATTTCGCCGGTGAGAGAGGCGCACTCAATGACCTCGGGCCAGGTCTGCACGGCTGCGCGAAACACATCCATCGGATTGCGCTTGTGGTTCTCGGTGGCCTTTTCAAGGCGCACGTTGAGGTAGGCAGTCAGTCCCAACCCCACCGCCTCGGGCTTGACCAGCGCCACATACCGGTCGATCACCCCGGCGTCCTCCAGGCGCTTGACACGGCGCAGCACAGCGCTGGGCGAGAGTCCTACCTGCTCTCCGATCACGTCGTAGGTTTCACGGCCATTGGCTTGCAGGCAGCGCAAGATGGATCGGTCGATCTTGTCGAGTGCGTCTTTGGTTTGCATGGCACCTGACTGTATCGCGACTCCCCTGCCAGGCGCGGTCGGATTTGCCGCTGCGCAGAGCGGCAGCGCCAATTGTCTGCGGGTATTTGCCGATAGGCCCCGGCTTGCAGGCACCAAATAATTCCACAATCAAAAACGCACGGTCGTTCGTTTTTGAGGACCAAACCTCGCTTCGCCCGTATCGGCATGGGCTCGTCCGATCGCAGCTTGGCGCCACCCCCATCAGGAGACTTTTGATGATGACCTCCCTCGCCCGCCTGCGCCGGCGCCTGTGCTTCGTTTTCGCCCTGCTGTGCTTTGCACTGCCCATGGCCCACGCCAAAAGCGACTACACGCAAACCCGCTACCCCATCGTGCTGGTGCACGGCCTGTTTGGCTTTGACTCGCTGTTTGGGCTCGATTATTTCTACGGCATTCCCGACAACTTGCGCAGCGGTGGCGCCCAGGTGTTTGTCGCCCAGGTGTCGGCCGCCAACAGCACCGAAGTGCGGGGCGAGCAATTGCTGGCGCAGGTGCGCAACATCCTGGCGGTCACCGGCGCGGCCAAGGTGAACCTGATTGGACACTCTCACGGCGGCCCGACGGCACGGTATGTTGCCGGCGTCGCGCCGCAACTCGTGGCTTCGGTCACCTCGGTGGGCGGCGTCAACCGGGGCTCGCGCGTAGCCGATGTGCTGCGCGGCGTCGCCCCTCCGGGCAGTGTCAGCGAAGCCGTTGCGCGCGGCGCTGCCGGTGCGCTGGTGACGCTCATCAACATCGCTTCGGGGGGCAGCAAGCTGCCGCAGATGCCGACTGCGGCCCTCGATTCACTGACCACGGCTGGCTCAGCGCGTTTCAACCAGCGTTTCAGTGCCGGCATACCGACAAGCGGCTGCGGCAATGGCGCCGAGCTGGTCTCCGGCGTGCGTTACTACTCATGGAGCGGCACACGCCACCTGACCAACCTGCTGGACCCGAGCGACGCAGCCCTGGCAGCCACCGGATTGGTGTTCGCAGAAGCCAATGACGGCCTGGTGTCGGCCTGCTCCGCGCGCCTGGGTCGCAACCTCGGCGACTACCGCCAAAACCACCTTGATGAGGTGAACCAGATGGTTGGACTGCGCGACTGGTTCTCGCCCGACCCGGTCACGCTGTACCGCCAGCAAGCCAACCGCCTGAAGAACGCGGGGCTGTGAGGCAGCGCACGGTCCTTGTGCTGTGCGGCGTGGGCGTGTTGGCATCCGCCGCGTGGTGGTGGCCGCCTGGCGCCGTTGACACGCCGAACGCTCCGGGCGCAAGCGGGCGGGTCACGCCCCAACTGGGCGTGCTGCCGCTGGACGCCTTCGCCCTCACCGCACCGCAGCACCGCGGCGCAGCAACGGACCCGCAAGACCCGCTGCTGGCGCCTGGCTTGCGCGACACGCTCGAAGCCCTGCTGCTGGAGGCGGGCGAAGCGCCCGATCCCGAAACCCTGAAGCAGCGGTTAAGAGCCCTGGTAGCGCAGCATTTCAGCGCTGCACTCGCCACCCGTGCGCTCGCGCTGGCAGAGCGCTACGTGGATTTCCGCGTTGCCTTGGGCGATCTCAAGCCTCCGCCTGATGCGACCGACCCGCAGGCCTTGCGCGCTGCCGTCGTGGCGCGCGACGCGCTGCGACGCCAGTATTTCGACGACGCCGAATACCAGGCGCTTTTCTCCGGGCAGGAAAGCCTGGAGCGCTACACCCTCGCGCGCCTGGACATCGAACGCAACCCCGACCTGAATGATGTGCAGCGTCGGGAGGCGCTGGAGTACGCGCAAGACGAGCTAACCCCTGCGCAACGCACCGAGCGCGCACGGAGCCTCGTGCAAATCGAAGTGGCCGCCCAGACAGAGGATTTCAATGCCCGCGGGGTGGACACACGCAGCCGTTACGCCGAGCGCAGCAAGCGTTATGGCGACGACGCCGCGCGCCGTCTGGCGCAAACCGACGTCGAAGACCAGCAATGGAATACGCGGCTGGACGACTACGCGCAGATGCTGGCCGCGCATGTCAGTCCAGAGCAGCTTGCACAGTGGCGCGCGCGCAATTTCACGCAGCAAGAGCAGCTCCGCCTTGACGCGGCCTTGGCGCTGCGTGGGCAGATGGCTCGTTGAAGCTGCCACGCGAGCACCGTTGCATTGCCAGCCAGGCGATAGAACGCACCGCACCCTTGCAACGAAAACCTGCGCAGCATTGCGGAAATACGCTGAATAATTGATTGGATCGGGTTCTACAGTGCGACATACGCCACTTAGATGGAGACAGCATGCTTGCGCCCGAAACTTTGCACCCCGTGGAATCCGACTCGGCCTGGGACAACCCCATGGGCACCGACGGCTTCGAATTCATTGAATACGCTGCGCCCGACCCGACCGCCATGGGCCACGCGTTTGAGGCCATGGGCTTCAAGCCCGTGGCGCGGCACCGCCACAAGAACGTGCTGCTGTACCGCCAGGGCACGATCAACTTCCTGATCAACGCCGAGCCCGACAGCTTTGCCCAGCGTTTTGCACGCCAGCACGGCCCCAGCGTGTGCGCCATTGCCTTTCGCGTACACGACGCCAAAGCAGCCTACGAGCGCGCCATTGCACTGGGCGCCTGGGGCTATGCGGGCAAGGCGGGGCCAGGCGAGCTGAACATTCCGGCCATCAAGGGCGTGGGCGACAGCCTGATCTACTTCGTCGACCGCTGGCGCGGCAAGGGCGGCGCGCAG
>JAUCDU010000085.1:0-9059 GCA_034674825.1 Giesbergeria sp. | reverse complement strand
CGGCGGCTGCGCCGTGCAGTGCGGCGCCCTCCAGCGTGGCCGGGTAGCGGCCGGCCACGTAGTCGCCGCAGGCCAGCAGGCCGGGCGCCAGGCGCTGGGGCGGCCGCTGCAGCGCGGGCGTGCAGTCGAAGGCGGCGCGCTTGTCCACGACCGTCTGCACCAGGGCCAGGGCGCCAGCCGGCAGCGCCAGCTCCTGCGCCGCCTGCGCCAGCACCGCCGCCTCCAGCGCGCCGCGCGCCAGCGTGCAGGCGCTGACCACGAAGGCCAGCAGCCCGGCCGGGCCGCCAAGCTGGCCCCGGTCGAAGACGAACTGCGCCGGCCGGCCGGGCGCGGCGCGCAAGGCCAGCATGGGGCTGGGCAGCAGGGGCCCGGCGCCCGGGGGTGGCGCGTGTACGTACACCGTGGCGATGGCGCCAAAGGCCAGGCCACGCGCCTGCCGTGCCCAGGCCTGCAGCCGGGCCTGCTCGTCGGCGCCCGTGTCTGCACCGGCCGCCAGGCGCGCGGCCTCGGCGCTGCCGGCGGCCAGCAGCACCGCGTCGAAAGCCTGCCCATCGACCTGCCAGCCGCCGCCCCGTGGCGCGCGCGCCAGCGCCTGCACGCGGCAGCCGGCATGCACGGCGTGGCCGCGGGCCTGCAGCCAGCGGGCTGCGGGCTCGGGCAGCAGCGCGCCCAGGTCGGTGCGCGGCAGCAGCAGGTGGGAGCCGCCGCGCCCGGCGAACAGGCTGTCGTGCAGCACGTGCAGGAAGGTCTGGCCGCAGGCGTGCTGCGCCGGGGTGTTCAGTGCCGACACGCACAGCGGGTCGATGAATTCGTGCATCAGCCGCGGCGGCAGCCCCTTGCACAGCGCGGCCACGCTGGCCTGCGGCGGGCAGCGAAAGCCGCCCAGGCGCCAGCGCGCGGCACGCGCCAGCAGCGCCAGGCGCTCGCGCAGGCTCCAGCCGCGCGCGCGGGCGATGCCCGCCAGGGCATCCCACGGCGGCGCGGCGTCGGGCAGCGCCAGGCCGGTGCCGTCGGGAAAGCGCAGCGCCAGCGGCAGGCGCAGCAGCGCGGCCTGCGGATCGACGCCCACGGTGCGCATCAGCTCCAGGCATTCGGTGTAGGCGCCGATCAGGATGTGCTGCCCGTTGTCCAGCCGCACCCTGCGCCCGCCGGGCAGCGCGGCGTCCATGCCGCGCGCGCGCCCGCCCAGGCTGCGGCTGGCCTCCAGCACCGTGACGGCATGCCCGGCCTGCGCCGCGCGCACGGCCGCCGCCATGCCGGCCCAGCCGGCGCCGATGACGGCGACCTTCACAGCCGCCCTAGCGCCTGCACTTTCCAGGCCAGCCACAGCTTGCGCAAGGGCGTCAGGCTGGTGCGCTGGTGCAGCACCTGGAAGCCGTCGGCGGCGATCTCGTGCAGCAGCGTGCGGTAGATGCTGGCCATCATCAGGCCGGGTTTTTGCGCGCGCCGGTCGGCTGCAGGCAGCAGCGCCAGCGCCTCGTCGTAGGTGCGCTGGGCGCGCTCGCACTGGAAGCGCATCAGCGCCGCGAAGCGCTCGGAGTACTGGCGCTGGGTGATTTCGCTGGCGCGCACGTCAAAGCGCTGCAGCTCGTCTATGGGCAGGTAGATGCGCCCGCGCAGCGCGTCCTCGCCCACGTCGCGGATGATGTTGGTGAGCTGGAACGCCAGGCCCAGCCTGTGGGCGTACTCGGTGGTGGCGTCCTGGCTCTGGCCGAAGATGCGCGCGGCGACTTCGCCCACCACGCCCGCCACCAGGTGGCAATAGCGCGCCAGGCCGGGGAAATCCAGGTAGCGCGTCTGCGTGAGGTCCATGCGGCAGCCCTCGATGATGGCCTGCAGCTGGCGCTGCTGCAGGCCGTAGGGCGCGATGTGCGGCGCCAGCGCCTGCATCACCGGGTGCGTGGGCTTGCCGGCGAAGGCCTGGGCGACCTCGCCGCTCCACCAGTCCAGCTTGGCCGCCGCCACGCCGGGGTCGGTGACCTCGTCCACCACGTCGTCCACCTCGCGGCAGAAGGCGTAGAACGCCGTGATGGCCGCGCGCCGCTCGCGCGGCAGGAACAGGAAGGCGTAGTAAAAGCTGCTGCCCGAGGCGGCGGCCTTTTGCTGGACGTACTGCTGGGGATTCATTTGGGGCGCGATTGTCCCACGCCGGCCCGCAGCCGGGCGGGGGCGGCACTTATGAACAAAAAGTGGCGCATGCCGGCGCCATTCAACGAGACCTTGCTATTGTTCAAGGAGCTACATGCGCAGTGCGCGGGCCAGCAGGCGCGGCCAGTCGCGCGCGCGCAGCACCGGGCGCCTGACCAGGCTGGCGCCGCCCAGCGCCTGCACCTGCTCCAGGATGCGCAGCCCGCCCTGCACCACCAGGCGCAGCTCCCAGCCGGCGCGCCCGGGCAGCTGGTGCACCAGCGGCGCGCCCTGCAGCATCAGCTGGCGCGCCCAGGCGGCGCAGTCCAGCACCAGCGCGTCGCTGGCCGGGCTGCGGCGCAGCGCCGCCAGGTCGGCGCGCGCCACGCCGTGCGCGGCGCAGTCCGCATCGCTCAGGTAGTGCCGCCCGCGCGGCAGGTCCACGCTCAGGTCCTGCCAGAAGTTGATCAGCTGCAGCGCGCTGCAGATGGCGTCGCTTTGCGCCAGCGCCTGCTCGCCGCGCACGCCGTACAGGTGCAGCAGCAGCCGGCCCACCGGATTGGCCGAGCGCGCGCAGTAGTGCAGCAGCGCGGCGCGGTCGGGGTAGGTGGCGCCGGCGGCGGTCATGCGCACGTCCTGCTCGAAGGCGTCCAGCAGGTCGTGCAGGAGCGCTGGCGGCAGCGCGTGGCTGCGCAGCACGCTGGCCAGCGGCGCAAACACCGCGCCCCAGCGCGCCCCGGCAGGCCGGCCCGCGGCGGCGGCGCACAGCTCGGCGCGGTAGGCGTGCAGGTCGGCCAGGCGCTGCGCGCTGGTGGCGGCGCCTTCGTCGGCCAGGTCGTCGGCGGTGCGGGCAAAGGCGTACAGCGCGGCGATGGGCGCGCGCAGCGCGGGCGGGCACAGGAGCGAGGCGACGGGGACGTTTTCGTAGTGCGTGACGGCAGGCGGTGCCGGAGCAGGGGGCGAGGCCGGGGGGGGGGTGGACTGCACCGGCGCGATTGTCGTGCCTAACCGCAGGTGCCGCGCACGCCGCTTAGGCGCCCACGTTACCCAACACGGCCATGACATCTTCGGCAAACAGCAGGCTCGCCAGGCCGCGCGCGTGCTTTTCGCGGCGCGCGAGCGACAGCACGTTCTTGCTAAACGCGCGGTCACGGATTTGCCGGTAGATCAGCAGCTCCTGACGCTGCTCCTCGGCGATGTCGAATTTGCTCAGGAAGGCGATGCCCTCGCTGGCCGATGCCAGTCGTTTCATGGTCTCGATGGAGTTGGTGCGAAACGCCGGCTCGACGCTCAGGCCGGCGGCGGCGAAGGTGTCGGCGACGATGCCGTGCATCAGCATGGCGCGGTCCGCAAAGATCAGCGGGTACGACGTGCAGTGGGCCAGCGGGATGGATTCCATGCGCGCCAGCGCGTGCCGGGGCGACAACACGGCGCCCAGGCTGGTATCCATTTCCCAAACGATCTCCAGCTGGGGCGAGGCCGACAGGTTGAAGCCCAGGCCCAGGTCGGCCGCGCCGCTGATCAGGGCGTCCAGGATTTCACGCACCGACAGTACGCGGATGGAAATCTGAATTTGCGGGTGGCGCGCCGCGAAGTTCGCGGCGGCCGTGGCGACGATGCCGCTGGCCAAGCCGGTCATTGTGGCGACGATGACTTCGCCGCTTTGCAGGGTCTTCAGGTCGCGTATCTCGGCCTCGACCTGACGGTACTCCAGCATGGTCCGGCGCACATGCGCCAGCAGGATCTCGCCCGCCGGCGTGGGCCGCAGGCCGCGCGGCAGGCGCTCGAACAATGGCTCACCGATCTCCGCTTCGAGTTCGAGCACGTGCTTGTTGATGGCCGACGGCGCCACGTGCAGGCGCTCGCCCGCGCCGCGGATGGAGCCGCAGCGGGCCACTTCGTCGATGTAGCGCAGCAAGCGCGAGTGAAGCATGGGCGGGCCTCCTGGAGCGTCGAAGCGTACTCGGAAAGTGCACGGTCCGCGCTGAAATCTATTCTTTTCAGAAACAGTCATTTTTGTTTTCATTGCTCCCATCGCGTCTGTTGGTGATTCTGGCGAAAACAGCAGAATGAAAACACGTGAGACCCCATGCTTGCCTGTAATTGATTTGCGTCAATGTTTGGCGTTTTGATTCCGGCGGAGCGATGCATCCAACCAACCAAGGAAAGTGAGACAAACCATGTACCAGGAAGTCAGCGAACGCAATACCGGCACCTCCGTGCCCGAAGACCAGGTCGCGCGGCATTACGACCAGGTTCGGGCAATTTTCGATATTCTGCACGGCAGGAAAGAGGCGGATCTCCTGCTGAAGAATCTGAATATCCTGGACGTGCACAGCGAGAGCGTTTATCAAGGATCCATCCTGATATATGACAAACGAATCGTGGCGCTCAATCCCGACGAGACCGCCATCAAGGTGCGAGAGGTATTCGATGGTGAAGGCCTTTATGCGATTCCCGGCCTGATCGACGCGCACGTGCACTTCGAGGCGCAGCTGGCGCATCCGGTCGCTTTCGGCGAAGCCATCGTGCCTTGCGGCACGACGACGATTTTCTCCGAGTGCCTGGATTTCGTGAGCGCCGCCGGCGCCGAGGCCGTGCAGGCGACCGAAGGGCTTTTCAAGGATTACGAAAAGCTGCCTTACCGTGTGTTCGCTTTCGCCCCGGGCAAGAAAACCTCGGTGGGTGTGACCCAGGCGCTATTGAACATGGAGCCGTTCATCGGTCTGGGCGAACTGGCCCACCTGACCTACAGCGTGGGCAACGACGACGACTTCCGTAAATCCGCCCTGGGGCGCGCCAAGGGCGGATTCATGAACACCCACTGGGGTGTCACGACGCTGTCGGACATGATGCTGAACTATATGCCCGCCATCGGCGCGTTCGCCAACCATGACGTCTGGAAGGAAGATGATATCGAGAAAAGCGTGCGTTATGGCCTGCAGACACAGATCAAGTTCGGCGTGGGCAGCCCCGAGGTGATCAAGACCATGCTGCGCGCCATCGTCAAGCGCAAATGGCCCACGGACAACTTCCAGCTGTGCGCCGACAACATCTCCGTCGATCGTGTGCTGACCAAAGGCCACATGGACTGGATTGTCTCGCTGTGCGCCGAGATGGGTATAAACCCCATCAAGGCCATCAAGATGGCCACCTTGCACACGGCGCGCGCCTTCCGTATGGACAACCGGATCGGATCGCTGACGCCCGGCCGTTTTGCTGACATCGTGCTCACCGACAGCCTCTGCAGGATCAATCCCCGTTTCGTGTTCAAGGACGGCGAACTGGTCGCCAAGGACCGCAAGATGCTCAAGCAGGTCCAGATCGATTATTCGGATATGGCGAAAAAGCCGCGGCCGGGTCTGGGCAACCTCACGGCCGAGCAGCTCGACCTGGTGCCGCTGGAGATTTCCGAGGACGGACAGCAGGCCAAGGTGTACCTGTTCGACGTCTATGGGCGCGGCCACGAGAAATTCTTCCAGGAAGTCTGGGTGCCGTTCAAGGATGGCAAGGTCGTTCCGCAATACCAGGGTGCCACGCTTAACCGCATCGCCGTGGTGCAGCGCTACGCAAACGGCAAGCGGCACGTGGTCAACGGGCTGTTCAAGGGGGTATCGATCGAGCGGGGCGCCGTGGCCACGTTCTGGCCGGCCCCCAAGGCCTACTTCGTGGCGGTCGGCAGCGACAGCGCGGAAATGCACCGCTGCCTGCAGCACGTGGACGCCCACGTGGGCGGCTGCGCCGTCACCGATAGCGGGCAGGTCCGAGCCTTCCTGCCGCTGGACATCTACGGGGCCATGGCCAACATGGACCTCGCCAGCTTGCTCCAGGGGACACGCGACATCGACGTCGCGCTGGATGCGATGGGCAACCGCAATGAGGGCGAGCCGGTGGTGAACAAGCTGCTGACCCTGTTCATCTCGTTGGACCGCTTCGGCTTCATGGTCTGACCGCGGCAAAGCGTTAGAGAAGGAAGGCCGCAACCGGCAGGCAGGGCGCCCAGCCCGCGCCCGCCGGCCGGTGTGCCGGACCCCCATGCAGGACGTGCGTGCCACACAATTTCAGCAAAGCCCGCGCGCCGCACGACAAGACAGATAACCAAGGAGACAAACCATGGCTCACCACGCCAAAGAAGTCGAGATCATCGACACCGGCAGCCTGAAGAGGCGCTGGATAACTTACATCGCGGGCATCTACATCCTGACCGTGGGTGTGAGCCTCGCCATCCGGGCGGGAATAGGTATCTCGCCGCAGAGCAGCCTGACGCGCACCATGACGCTGGTGTTCCCGCCGCTCAGCCAGGGCACCTACAACTTCATGCTCGAACTGATCATGCTGTTTCTGACCTACCTTGTCCTGCCCAAGGATTTCAAGCTCAAGAGCTTTGCCTCGCTGATTCCGGCTTTCGTGCTGGCCGCGTTTCTCGATTTGAACCTGATGCTGACAAAAGCAGTGGGGTTCGATATTTACTACCAGAAATTCCTCTTGCTGGCGTTCGCCGACGCGCTGCTCGCCTTGGGCCTTTTTCTGATGATCCGCGCGAATCTGGTGCTGATGCCGATCGACATGTTCGTCAACACCATATTCAAGCGTACCGGCTGGAAGTGGGGCAACATCAAGACCACGTTCGACTGTACACTGCTGGTAACGTCGGCGCTGATCGGGCTATCTTTCCTGAGTGAGCCAAAATTCATCCGCGAAGGCACCATCATGAATGCCATTTTGGTGGGTCAATACATAAGGCTGTATTTCTACCTCTACAAGAAAATCAACGCGCCAAAGGGTCTCGCCCAGTCGCAGATGGTGGAAGTGGCCATGAAGTAAGGCGCTGCGGAAGGGCGCCCCATGCGGCGCCTGTTCGTATAGTCATGTCCGGATCCGGTTTCATTCAATATCGTTGTCAACCATGAAAATCAAATCGATCGCCGCAGTGTGCGCGTGCGCAATGTGGGGCGGGGCGTGGGCACAGAGCAGCGTCGTGCTTTCCGGCCTAGTAGACGCCTATGTGGGCTCAGTGCAGCCTTCAGGCAGCAAGCGGGTCAGCGCTGTCAACTCCAGTGGGATGAGCACGTCCTGGTGGGGCTTGGAGGGCCGCGAGGACTTGGGCCAGGGACTGAAGGCGGAATTCAAACTCGGCAGCTACCTGCGCAACGACACCGGAACCCCTGGGCGCTTTAACGGCAACGAAACTTTTTTCAGCCGTAACGCCTTCGTAGGCCTGAGCGGCGGCTTCGGAACGGTCCACCTGGGGCGCGACGGCGCGCCCAACTTCCTGCCGGCTGCGCTGTTCAACGCGTTCGGAGACTCCTTCACCTTCTCGCCGCTCATCCTGCACGGCAACGTGCCGCTGTACAACGGCACCGGCTGGGAGTCGATCAACGCGGGCGACACCGGCTGGAGCAATCAGATCCGCTATACCTCGCCCAACATGGGCGGCCTGACTCTCAACGCCCACTACCAGCTGGGCGAAGTGTCGAGCGACAACGGCAAGCACAACAAGGGTGCCAGCTTCCTGTACCTCAATGGCCGCTACGGACTGGGAGGCTTCATCCATCGCGTGCGCATGGACAACCCGCTGGCTGGCACGCTGGGCAACGTGAAGCTGGGCTTTTCTCAACAGGACGCCTGGATGCTGTCGGGGAAGGCCGGATTCGGCTCGGTCAACGTGTACGCCAACTATGAGCAGACCAAGAACGAGAACCAAGCGGGCGCCTCCGGTAAGGCGGAGAGCAAGACATGGGGCCTGAGCGCCGATTACGCGGTCGGCCAGGGCAAGCTGCTGGCGGCGCTGGCCACCTCTCGGTGGACTGGTTCCGCAGGGGTTGCGCTTGCCGGCACCCGGCGCACCACCCTGTCGCTGGGCTACGACCATCAGCTGTCCAAAAGGACCGACCTGTATGCGGTCTACATGAACGACAAAATTACCGGGTTTGAGCGGGGCAACTCGTTCGCTGTCGGTGTGCGGCATCGCTTCTGAGATGTTACCCGGCAGTGCAGGGAAGGCTGTTGCTGACGCAGCGGCACATGGCACCGGAAGCGGCGGGTAGGCAAGCAGAGGCGGAAAACGCGTCTGCGCCCTTGATCGTGGCGGGTGACTGCGCGCCACTGCGCCTACCCAGGCAGCGTGAGCGGCCGCAATCGGAGGACGGTGCTTTATTGCCGCTGGCGGCGTCGATGGGCGCCGCCAGCGGTTTTTCTGGCTTGACACGGCGTGACGGCTGCTTGCAGAATTACTAACCAGTCAGTCAGTAATCAGCCCGAGGCTGCCCGCCATGCATCTCCCCGCTTCCTCTACGCCTGTGCGAGGCGCTCCTGCGCGGCTTGCGCCCCAACCCCTGCACGGGGTTTTTTTGTGGCCGCGCCCGGCTTGGCTCCTGTTGGTGGCGGCGCTTGCGACAGGCTGCTCGCGCCCGGCGCCCGCGCCCGAGCCGGTGCGCGCGGTCAAGCTGGCCAGCGTGGGCGCGGCGCAGCCGGCGGCGCAGGCGCGCGAATACGCCGGCGAGGTGCGCGCGCGCATCGAGTCGCGGCTGGCCTTCCGCGTCGCCGGCAAGATCGTGCAGCGGCCGGTGGAGCCGGGCCAGCATGTGCGCGCCGGCCAGCTGCTGGCCGAGCTGGATGCGCGCGACTACGAGCTGGCCGCGCAGGCCGCGCGCGCCCAGGTGGCCGCGGCCAGCACGCAGCGCGACCTGGCGGCGGCCGACCTGGAGCGTTTCACCCGGCTGCGCGCGCAGAACTTCATCAGCGGCGCCGAGATCGACCGGCGCACGGCGGCGCTGAAGTCGGCCCAGGCGCAGCTGGCGCAGGCGCAGGCGCAGCTGGCCGCGCAGGGCAACCAGGCGGGATATGCGCGGCTGGCAGCGGACGCTGCCGGCGTGGTCACCGGCGTGGACGCCGAGGTGGGCCAGGTGGTGGCCGCCGGCACGCCGGTGGTG
>JAUCDU010000084.1:0-9074 GCA_034674825.1 Giesbergeria sp. | reverse complement strand
TGCGGTCTTCCAGATCGCTGCGCGAGAGGATCGCGCCGGGCCGCACCAGCAGCGCTTGCAGGTTGAACGCCAGAAGGTCGGCCCCGGTTTCGCCCACCGTGGTGCACATGATCTTGATGACCCAGAACGACAAGGCGACGGCCGGTACTTTATTGGACATGCTCCTTGTGGAGGCTTCTGTAGGGGCAGTGTTCATCGCGGGCTTACGGAAATTGGCTGAAGAAGCCTTGACTGTGCTGCGCAACACTTAGCTCGGGGATAGCTTGTGAAGCAAGGCAGTGTCACTGTGTCGTGGGCAGCTTCCGCGATGCTGTGGCCTGACGGCAGCGCCTGGATTGACCATCACACAAGTCCGGTGGCGATGGCCCGCCGCACGGGATGCCGGACAAGGAGCCTGCAGGTCAGCCAGGCACTGGTGGCGCCCACCAAGGCGCCGGCCAGAACGTCCGAGGGGAAGTGCAGCCCGAGATAGACACGGCTCCAGGCCACCAGGACGGCAGCGAGCACGGCCAGCAATTCCCAATACCAGCGCCTCGCTGTCAGCGCAACGCCCGTAGCAAACGCGAAGGCCACGCTCGCATGGTTGCTGGGAAAGCCGCTGGACGCTGTGTGCGGCAGCCATTGCGTGCCAAGCCCCACGACAAAGGGCCGATCGGTGGGCACGAAATGTTTGCCAAGCCGTGCCAATAGCCACGCCATGGCCATGGCGGCAAGCACCTGCAACACGCGCAACCGCACCTGGCGATCACCGGCCAGAAAAATGCCGACTGCGCCGCCGGCCATCAGTTGCGGTAGTCGTTCGGTGACGAACTGGGCCAAGGCCGTCAACCAATGCGGGGAAGCAACCGAGCCATTGATCGCCAGAAAAAGCGCAGCGTCGAGAGACATGGTTTCGGCCTTTGGTCAGGAGGAGAGCGACGGCGCGATTGTCAAAGTCAAGTCTTAGGCCGGCATTAGGGCGACATTGACGCTGCGCAACCGCGTCCTGAGGCACTATTGCAGCTATGTCACCGCCTATTGCCCTGCCTGCTGCTCTCGGACACGAGCCGACCGACAAACGCATTGCCATCCTGCGCGAGGTCGGCGCATGTGGCTCCATCTCGCAGGCGGCGCGCATTGTGGGTGTCAGCTACAAGGCCGCGTGGCAGGCGATCGACACCCTGACCAACCTGGCAGGTGCGCCCTTGGTCACGCGTGCAGTAGGGGGAACAGGTGGCGGCGGCGCAGTGCTGACTGCGGCCGGGAACGAACTTCTGGCGGCCGCCAATGCGATGGAGCAGGCGCGCGCCGCCGTGCTCTCGCGTTGGCGGGAGCGCCCAGGCACTGGCCGTGCGCTTGGCCTGCTCGCGGTGCGAACCAGCATGCGCAACCAGCTGCCTTGCGTGGTGCGCCATCTGGAAACGCAAGGGCGTATCGTGCGGGTCCATCTGGCGCTTGCATTGCCCGATATCGACCGCGCTGCGCCAGTACGTTCAGCCGAACATCCGCCGCAATTGACTTCTCGCATTACGTGCGAGAGCGCTGAACTGCTCGCCCTGGCGGTGGGCCAGACGGTGCAGGTGCTGTGCAAGGCGACGGCGGTGCGCGCACTGGCCGCGAACAAGGCGCCAGTGCAGGCCTCGCCAGGTTTCTTTCAGCTAACAGCGAAAGCGCTGCGTGTGCTGCATGGACAATTGGGCGACGAAGTGGTGGCAGAGCTTTGGGGCGACACAGCACTTGGGTTGCAGGTGGTAGGGTTTGCCGATCCACACAGCGGCTTGCGCGCTGGCAGCCGGGTCGCGTTTGTGCTGGAGGAGAATGCTGTGGTCCTGGCACTGGCCTGAGGCCCGAAAAGGGAGGCTGTCGTTGCGCCAATGCCGCCAGAGCCCTGTGTGCGAGAAGAAAAACGAGGGGGAGCCCTGTCATGGAAATGGAAGGTCGCCGTGCGTTCGCCGCCGGCCAGCAAGAGCTCTGGGACGCCCTGAACGACCCGGAGCTGCTCAAGCAATGCATTCCCGGCTGCGAACGGTTTGACGAAAAAGGCGCTGCAAAGCATGCGGTTGATCTCGATCTGCGGATCGGAGCGGGCCAGGCGCGCTTTACTGGCAGCGTCCAGGTGGCGGACCGTTTCGAGCCCGAGCGCTACCAGGTTCAGTTTGAAGGCAACAGCGGCGTCGCAGGCGCAGCCAAGGGCGTGGCACGTGCGCGGCTGATTCCGCTGACCGACTACGCACCGGGCCATCCGCGCTGCCAGTTGCACTACAGCGTGCACGCGTCGCTCGAAGGCAATATTGCCAAGCTTGACCCGCGCCTCGTCGACAGCGCAGCCCGGGCCATCACCGAGCATTTTTTCCGCCGCTTCGAAGAGCAACTGCGCCGACGCTACCCGCGCGCGACGCCAGCCGACGTGGTGGCCGAGCCGTCGGACATGGACGATGAAGAGCGTGCCGGCGCGCCGACTATGCTGCTGGACCGATCAGCACGCGCCCGACCGGTCACGCGCGCGCCGGTGGTGCCGACGCCGCGCGTCATCCCCACGGGGGTCTGGGTTGCGGTGGCGGTCACTTCGCTGCTGCTGGCCGGGTTTTTTCTCTACAGGCACTTCGCCTGACGAGGTCTTTTGCGCCCAAGCCAGGCTGCTTTTGTGCGTTCGGTCGAGGCAGAAATGGCCTTTTGGCGAACTGCTTCTCAGGGGCGCCAGCCCCGACACTTCGTATGCAGCCGCCTGGCTTGCCGGCGCTCAGCGCTGCAGCGCGCGGCCACCGATTCGGATGACGTGGGACAGCCCCGAACGCCATTAGATGCAGCACCCTATCTGAGGGTCTTCACCCACCCAAAGCCGCGGTGCTGGCTTCTACACTGGTACGACAACTACCGTGGGAGACCTCATGACGACCGTTATTGCCCCCAAGCTGCTTGCACTGCAGCGCCTCTACGCCTGGGAAACCGAAGCACCCACGCGTGTGGCACTCACGCAGCCCATGGGCGACGGAAGCGTGCGCGACTTCACCTGGGGTGAGCTGGCTGGCGAAGTGCGCCAGATGGCCGCGCATCTGCAATCGATCGGCATACAGCCGGGCGACAAGGTGGCCATTCTGTCCAAGAACTGTGCCTGGTGGCTGATGAGCGACCTGGCCATCTGGATGGCCGGGGGCGTCTCGGTGCCCTTGTACCCGACGCTGGCATCCGACACGATTGGCCACATCCTCAAGCACAGCGAAGCGCGCGCCTGCTTCATTGGCAAGCTCGACGGCTGGGAGGCCATGGCGCCGGGCGTGCCGGCCGATCTGCCCTGCATCAGCTACCCGCTATCGCCCGAATCTGCGCGCAAGGCCTACCCGCTGTGGGACACCGCTTGCAAGGCGGCCAAGCCCCTGACCGGCCAGCCAGTGCGGGATGGCGACGATCTGGCGACGCTGATCTACACCTCGGGCACCACCGGCATGCCCAAGGGCGTCATGCACAGCTTCAACACCTTTGCCTGGGCGCTGGATGCCGGTATCCGCCGCTTGCCCATGGGCAAGGACGACCG
Source organism: Giesbergeria sp. (assembly GCA_034674825.1). GTDB lineage: Bacteria > Pseudomonadota > Gammaproteobacteria > Burkholderiales > Burkholderiaceae_C > Simplicispira. Next base: position 5,563 of record JAUCDU010000084.1, on the reverse strand, counting down.
CATGCTGTCGTACCTGCCACTGGCCCACGTGGTGGAGCGCGTGCTGGTCGAGCACGGTTGGCTGCGCACTGGCATGCATGTGTACTTTGCCGACTCGCTCGATACCTTCACTGCCGATCTGCAGCGTGCTCGGCCCACCATCTTCTTCTCGGTCCCGCGCCTGTGGGTCAAGTTCCAGCAGGCGATCCAGCACAAGATGCCCGAGCCCAAGCTGCAACGCCTCCTCAGCCTGCCGCTCATCGGCGGCCTGGTGCGGCGCAAGATCCAGAAGACGCTGGGCCTCGACCAAGCGCGCATTTGCGCCGGCGGCGCCGCGCCCATGCCGCTCGCGTTGCTCAAGTGGTATGGCAAGCTGGGCATTCACATCAACGAGGGCTACGGCATGACGGAGAACCTCGCCGTCTCGCACATCACGGTGCCAGGCAAGAATCAGCAGGGCAGCGTCGGTCCGGCCTACGAGGGCGTGCAGGACCGCATTGATCCCGAAACCGGCGAGATCCAGATGAAGAGCCCCGCGCTCATGCTGGGCTACTACAAAGCGCCCGAGCAGACGCAGGACGCCTTCACGCCAGACGGCTGGCTGCGCACCGGCGACAAGGGCCGTATTGACGCCAACGGCTGCCTGTACATCACCGGCCGCGTGAAGGATTTGTTCAAGACCGGCAAGGGCAAATACGTGGCGCCCGCGCCGATTGAAGACAAGCTCGGCGGCCACCCGGCCATCGAGGCCTGCGTAGTCACCGGCGCCAACCTGGGCCAGCCGATCGGCATTGTCATGTTGAACGCGGAAGCCACGACCAGTGCGCAATCGGACGAAGGGCGCAAGGCGCTTGAGCTGTCGCTGATGCAGCACCTGACCAAAGTGAACGCCACGCTGGACCCGCACGAGCAACTGCAATGCCTGGTGATCAGCCGCACGCCCTGGACGGTCGAGAACGACATCATCACGCCGACCTTCAAGGTCAAACGCAACCGGATCGAAGACCTGTACGCGGCGAAGTTCGACGAATGGGAAACCTCGCGCAAGAAGGTGCTGTGGGCCTAGCCTGCAAGCGGTTAACTTTGATAGAAATTGGCACCTAACGCTTACCCAGTAAGCGTTGGCAGCTCTGATATCCATAGTGCATCCGGCTGCCGGTGTAGACCCGCGAGGTGGCGTCAGCCGGCGCGGCGCGGGTAAACCGTGGGTAAAAGGCCGGTAAAACCTGCGCCTGCCAGGGCCAAGCGGGGTGCAGGCTGACTACCATCGCAGGCGACTGTCCGCTTTTGCTTCGTGCCTGCCCATGTCCCAACTCCTTCGAAACCCTTTCCCTGCTCACAAGCTGCGCGGCCGCATGCGCTGGGGGCTGCTGCTGGGCCTGGCTCTTTTGGCGGCGTTGCTCGCGGGCGGCGTCTGGTGGTGGCAGCAACGCGCTGGTCAGGCCCAGGGCACCGAGGCAGCACGCCCTGGCGGGCGCAGTGGTCGCTTTGCAGGGCCCATGACGCAGCCGGTGTCGGTGGGCGAAGTGCGGCGCGAAGATTTGCGCGTGCGCGTCGGCGCCATTGGCAGCATGAGTGCGCGCGCTACAGCGGTGGTGCGTGCGCGGGTCGCCGGCGAATTGACGGAGTTGCATTTCAAAGAGGGCGACGAAGTCAAGGCCGGCGCGCTGCTGGCGCGCATTGACCCGCGCAGCTACGAAGCGGCTCTCGGTCAGGTGCAGGGAACGCTGACGCGCGACGAGGCACTGCTGGCGAACGCCCGCATCGACCTGGCGCGCTACCGCGAGCTGCAGCAGCAAAACTCCATCGCCAGCCAGCAGGTGGACACCCAGGCCGCGCTGGTGCGCCAGCTCGAAGGTACGGTGGCCGCCACGCGCGCGTCGCGTGATGCAGCGAAGTTGCAGCTCTCGTACACGCGCATTACGGCGCCGATCTCGGGGCGCTTGGGTCTGCGCCAGGCCGACCGGGGCAACGTGGTGGCGCCGGGCGACCAAAACGGCATTGTCAGCATCACCCAGGTGCGCCCCATTGACGCGGTGTTCTCGGTGCCCGAGGGCCTGCTGCCGCAGATCACGCCCCGCCTGGCGAGCAAAACGCCGATGCCGGTGGAGCTGTGGGACCGCGAGATGCGCCAACGGCTCGCCACGGGTGTGGTCAGTGCGCTGGACAATGCCATCGACACGGCCACCGGCAGCATCCGCGTCAAGGCGGCGTTTCCCAATGCCGACGGCGCGCTGTTTCCAAACCAGTTTGTCAACGTCAAGCTCGAACTCGATACCTTGAAGGGTGCGCTCACCGTGCCCGCTACCGCCTTGCAAAACGGCCATGTGTACCTGGTGCAGGACGACGGCACGGTCGCCTGGACCGCTGTGCGTACCGGCCCCAGCGATGGCGACCGGGTGAGCGTGCAGGCCGAACTGCCAGTGGGTGCGAAGGTGGTGACCGACGGGCTGGACCGCTTGCGCGACGGCGCCAAGGTGAACGTGATTGCACCCGCTGCGGCCGGCGCCGCTCCGATGGCCAAGGCACGGCGTTTTGACCCGTCCACGCTGCCCGCCGAGCTGCGTGAGAAGCTGGCCAAGATGACGCCCGAAGAGCGCCGCGCCTTCATTGCGGCACGTCGTGCCAAGGCCGCCGCTGAAGCGCCTGCAGCAGGTGGTAGCGCCGCTTCAGCGCCAGCTGTTGCACCCGCAGCAAGTGCGACCAAGCCTTAAGCACACCGTGCTGGCCCAGGCGTTTCGCGCATGAATATCTCGCGCCCCTTCATCCTGCGGCCGGTGGCGACCTCGCTGCTGATGCTTGCCTTGCTGCTGAGCGGCCTGCTGGCGCTGCGCCTGTTGCCGGTCTCGGCCCTGCCCGAGGTGGACTACCCGACCATTCAGGTCACCACGCTGTACCCGGGCGCCAGCCCAGACGTGATGACCGCCACGGTCACAGCGCCGCTGGAGCGCCAGTTCGGGCAGATGCAGGGACTGACGCAGATGTCGTCCATCAGTTCGGGCGGCGCCTCGGTCATCACGCTGCGTTTTTCGCTCGATGTGGCCATGGACGTGGCCGAGCAGGAGGTGCAGGCGGCGATCAACGCCGGCAGCAACCTGCTACCAAACGACCTGCCGATGCCGCCGCTCTACAGCAAGGTGAACCCGGCGGATGCGCCCATCATGACCTTGGCGATCACCTCGCCCTCGCTGCCCGTGATTCGGGTCAACGACCTGGTCGAAAACCGGCTCGCGCCGCGCATTTCGCAGGTCGCGGGTGTTGGCCTGGTGGCCGTGGCGGGCGGGCGTCGGCCGGCGGTGCGTATTCAGGTCAACCCGGCCACGCTGGCGGGCCTGGGCTTGACGCTGGAGGATGTGCGCACGGCCATTGCCGCTGCCAGTGTGCGCCAGGCCAAGGGCGGGTTTGACGGGCCCGATCGCGCGTCCAGCATCGACGCCAACGACCAGCTGCAGTCGGCCGCCGAATACCGCAAGCTGGTGCTGGCGTTTCGCAATGGGGCGCCGCTGCGCCTCTCCGACATCGCCGAAACGGTGGACGATGCCGAGAACACGCGCCTGGCGGCCTGGGCCGGTACGTCCGAGACCGGCAGCCGCGCCGGCGTCGTCCTCAACATCCAGCGCCAGCCCGGCGCCAACGTGATCGACACGGTGGACCGCATCCAGGCGCTGCTGCCGCAACTGCGCAGCACGCTGCCGGCCTCGCTCGATGTGCAGGTGCTCAGCGACCGCACCGTCACCATTCGCGCCTCGGTGCGGGATATGCAGTACGAGCTGCTGCTGGCGATTGCGCTGGTGGTGGCGGTGATTTTCGTGTTCCTGCGCAGTGCCACCGCCACGCTGATCCCGGCGGTGGCGGTGCCGCTCTCGCTCATCGGCACGCTGGGCGTGATGTACCTGGCGGGCTTTTCCATCAACAACCTGACGCTGATGGCGCTGACCATTTCCACCGGCTTCGTGGTGGACGACGCGATTGTGATGATTGAGAACATTGCCCGGCATCTTGAGCATCCAGGCGCCGTGCCTCTGTCCCCCATGCAGGCCGCACTTGAGGGGGCGCGCCAGATTGGCTTCACCATCATCTCGCTCACGGTGTCGCTGGTTGCGGTGCTGATCCCGCTGTTGTTCATGGGCGATGTGGTGGGGCGGCTGTTTCACGAGTTCGCCATCACCATGGCGGTCGCCATCGTGATTTCGGCCGTGGTCTCGCTCACGCTCACGCCCATGCTGAGTGCCCGATTGCTGCGTGCGCCCGAGCCGGAGAAGCATGGGCGCATCTTTCACGCCACGGGGCGCTTCTTCGACCGCACGATTGCCGGCTACGCCCGCATGCTGGAAGTGGTGCTGGACCACAGGCCGCTCACCTGGCTGGTGTTTCTGGCCACGCTGGCGCTCACCGCGGCTCTGTACTTCTGGGTGCCCAAAGGCTTCTTTCCGACGCAGGACACCGGCCTGTTGCAGGCGACTACCGAAGCAGATCAGTCGATCTCGTTTGCTGGCATGGCCACGCGCCAGCAACTGGTGGCCGAGCGGCTGCTGCAAGACCCCGCCGTGCGCAGCATCTCATCGTTTATTGGCGTGGATGGCCAGAACACCACGCTCAACACCGGCCGCATGCTGATCGACCTGCAGCCGCACGGTACGCGCGCTGCTGCAGCGGTGGTGCAGCAGCGGCTGGTGGCCTCGACGCGGGATATTCCAGGCATCCGCTTCTTCGTGCAGCCGGTGCAGGATTTGACGATTGAGGACCGGGTGGCGCGCACGCAGTACCAGTTGCTGCTTTCGTCGCCCGACATGACCGCCCTGCAAAGCGCGGCGCAGGCCTTGCAGCAGCGCCTGCGCACGCGGCCAGAACTGACGGATGTGGCCAGCGACCTGCAGGACCAGGGCCTGCAAGCCTATGTGGCCATCGACCGGGCCGAAGCCAGCCGGCGCGGCGTGACGGTGGCGGCCATCGACAACGCGCTTTACAGCGCGTTTGGCCAGCGCTTGATTTCCACTATCTTCACCCAGTCCAACCAGTACCGCGTGGTGCTGGAAGTGGCGCCGCGCTTTGCGCTTGGCCCCGAGGCGCTGGCGGGCATCTACGTGCCGGTGGCCGCCGCGGTAGGAGGTGCGGGCGCGCCGCCGGTGCCGCTCTCGGCGCTGGCGCGCATCGAAGAGCGGCGCATGCCGCTGGCCGTGAACCATGTCGGCCAACTGCCTGCGGCCACGCTGTCGTTCAACGCCGCGCCGGGTGTGGCGCTGGGCGATGCGGTCAAGGCGGTACAAGCCACGCTGGAGGAGGCGCGCGGCAGTGGCGCGGTGGCGCCGGTGGTGGACGCGGCCTTTCAGGGCGCGGCGCTGGCGTTCCAGGCGTCGCTGTCGAACACGCTGCTGCTGATTCTGGCGGCGGTGGTCACGATGTACATCGTGCTCGGCGTGCTGTACGAAAGCATGGTGCACCCGGTGACGATCCTCTCGACCTTGCCCTCAGCGGCGGTCGGGGCGTTGCTGGCGCTCAAGATTTCGGGGGCCGAGCTCGACATCGTGGCCGTGATCGGCATCGTGCTGCTGATCGGCATCGTCAAGAAGAACGCGATCATGAT
>JAUCDU010000083.1:0-9085 GCA_034674825.1 Giesbergeria sp. | reverse complement strand
GCTGCTGCACCTGGGCACGCAAGGTGGGGCCATCCGGGTAGGTAGCGCAGGCGATACCTGGCGCGTGCCCCGCTGCCGCACGAATGCTGATGGCCGTTTGGGCGGTGCCCTGGCGGTCGCCGTCGATCAACCACACATCACGTCCCGCAAGGGCTCGGGAAATGGCCAGGTTCACGGCCAGCGTCGTTTTGCCTACGCCGCCCTTGGTATTTCCAATCGTGATGATCATCTGTTTCCACCTCAATTTAATATTAAGCTGATTTATTTTCATATTGTAAAACAGTGAATTTCATTCGACAACATGATTTTCCAAAGACTTCCAGCGACGTTCACCTATCTGTGCAATTCCGCACCCAACGCAAAGCATATGCAGTACATTTGCGCGACAACCATCCTGTGCATTGCCATGTCGCTTCTCAAGGACGAAACCCTCTCCATTCGCACCTCATCAGAGATCAAGCAACTGGTGCGCCTGGCCGCAGAGCGTGAGCGGCGCTCGGTCTCTTCCATGATCGAAATCCTGGTGCTGGACTACGCCCGCCAGCACAACCTGCAGCCCGCTTCCACGGCAATAGCAAAAACAAAAAAAACCGCCAAGCAATGAACGACCCGTTGCCCCACATCACCCCTGCCCAACTCGAAAGCCACCTCTGGGAATCCGCCAACATCCTGCGCGGCCCGGTGGATGCGGCCGACTTCAAGACCTACATCTTCCCGCTGCTGTTCTTCAAGCGCATCTGCGATGTCTGGGACGAGGAATATCAAGAAATCGTTGATGAAACCGGCGACGAGCAGTTGGCCTGCTTCCCCGAGTCGCATCGCTTCCAAATTCCCCAGGACTGCCACTGGAACGACGTACGCGCCAAGGCCGCCAACATCGGTGCGGCCCTGCACCACGCCATGCGCGGCATCGAGCAGGCCAACCCCGACACCCTGTACGGCGTGTTCGGCGATGCGCAATGGTCGAACAAGGATCGCCTGTCGGACGCCTTGCTCAAGGACTTGATCGAGCACTTTTCGCGCATCTCCTTTGACAACCAGAACATCGCCTCGGACGTGCTGGGCGATGCCTATGAATACCTGATCAAGAAATTTGCCGACGCCACCAACAAGAAGGCCGGCGAGTTCTACACCCCGCGCAGCGTGGTGCGGCTGATGATCGACATGCTCGACCCCAAAGAGGGGCAGACCATCTACGACCCCGCCTGCGGCACCGGTGGCATGTTGCTCGCTGCCGTACAGCATGTGCATGAGCAGCATGGCGATGTCAAACGCCTGTGGGGCAAGCTCTATGGGCAGGAGAAAAACCTCACCACCTCGTCCATCGCCCGCATGAACCTGTTTCTGCACGGCATTGAGGACTTTCAGATCGTGCGTGGCGACACCTTGCGCAACCCTGCCTTCTTCGACGGCGACCGTCTGGCCAGCTTTGACTGCGTGATTGCCAACCCGCCGTTCTCGCTGGAAAAGTGGGGTGAAGAGCTGTGGATCAACGACCCCTTCGGGCGCAATTTTGCTGGCCTGCCGCCGTCCTCCAGTGGCGACTTCGCCTGGGTGCAGCACATGGTCAAGTCCATGGCCGATGACACAGGCCGCATGGCCGTTGTGCTGCCCCAAGGCGCGCTGTTTCGCAAGGGCGCAGAAGGCAGCATTCGCCAAAAACTGCTGGAGCTCGACCTGGTCGAAGCCGTGATTGGTCTGGCGCCCAACCTGTTCTATGGCACCGGCCTGGCCGCCTGCATTCTGATACTGCGCAAACGCAAGCCTGCCGCGCGCAAAAACAAGGTGCTGATTGCCGACGCCTCGCGGCTGTTCAAAAAAGGCCGAGCGCAAAACTTCCTGGAGCCCGAGCATGCCGCCAGCATCCTGGGCTGGTATCGCAGCTTTGCCGATGTGCAAGACGTCGTACGCGTGGTCAGCCTGGATGACATCCAGGCCGAGGACTGGACGCTGAACATCTCGCGCTACGTGCTGCCCCCGCTGCAGGAAGACATACCGCCCCTGCCCGATGCCATTGCCGCCTTCAAGGGCGCGCTCGCGCGCTGCCGCGAGGCGGAAAAACGCCTGGCCCAGGTCATGATCGAAGGAGGTTGGTTGCAATGAACGACGTGAGCAAACGCATCACCCAGCAAGAACTCGAAAGCTACCTCTGGGGCGCCGCCGTGCTGCTGCGCGGCCTGATCGACGCGGGCGACTACAAGCAGTTCATCTTTCCGCTGCTGTTCTACAAGCGTGTCTCCGACGTGTGGGGCGAGGAATACCAGGCCGCGCTGGCCGAGTCCGATGGCGACCTGTCCTACGCCGAATTTTCCGAAAACCACCGCTTCCAGATTCCGGCTGAAGCGCATTGGAAGGCCGTACGCCAGGCCCCCAAGAACGTCGGCGCCGCCATCCAAAAAGCCATGCGCGCCATCGAAGCGGCCAACCCCGACATGCTCGACGGCATCTTTGGCGACGCACCTTGGACCAACCGTGAGCGCCTACCCGATGCCACGCTGAAAAATCTTATCGAACACTTTTCCACCCGCACCCTGTCGGTGGCCAACGTGCCCGAAGATGAACTCGGCAACGCCTACGAATACCTGATCAAAAAATTTGCCGACGACTCGGGCCACACCGCTGCCGAGTTCTATACCCACCGCACCGTGGTGCATTTGATGACCCAGCTACTGGCCCCCAAAGCAGGCGAGTCCATCTACGACCCCACCTGCGGCACCGGCGGAATGCTGATTTCAGCCCTGGATGAAGTGAAGCGCTCAGGCGGTGAATACCGCACGCTCAAGCTCTACGGGCAGGAGCGCAACCTCATCACCTCCAGCATCGCCCGCATGAATCTGTTTCTGCACGGCGTGGAAGACTTTGAAATCATTCGGGGCGATACCCTGGCCGAGCCCAAGCACATCCAGGGCGACCGCTTGCGTCAGTTCGACGTGATACTGGCTAACCCGCCGTACTCCATCAAGCAATGGGATCGCGAGGCCTGGAGCAGCGACAAATGGGGACGCAACTTCCTCGGCACACCACCTCAGGGGCGAGCCGACTACGCCTTCCAGCAGCACATTCTGACCAGCCTGACCGCCACAGGGCGCAGCGCTGCTCTGTGGCCGCATGGCGTGCTGTTTCGCAACGAAGAACAAACCATGCGGGCCACGATGATCGAGCAAGACTGGGTCGAGGCCGTCATCGGCTTGGGGCCGAACCTTTTCTACAACTCCCCGATGGAGTCGTGCATCGTCGTCTGCAACCGCCACAAGGCCGCAACGCGCAAAGGTAAGGTGATCTTCATTGATGCCGTGGCAGAAGTCACCCGCGAGCGGGCGCAAAGCTTTTTGAAGTCTGAGCACCAGCAGCGCATCCTGTCCGCCTGCCATACCTTTGCCGATGAACCCGGCTTTGCCGCCGTGGTCACGCTGGCAGACATTGCTGCTAACGCCAGCAATCTGTCCATCCCGCTCTACGTCAAACGCCAAACCGCCGCCGCTGCCAACGCAGGCGAGGCAGCCACCCTGCAAGCCGCCTGGACGCAGTGGCAAAGCGATGGCCGCACTTTCTGGCGGCAAATGGATGCGCTGGTGGAAGCACTGGATGGCCTGAGTTCATAGGGTTAAACTTTACCTGATAGGTAAAAAATTATAGAATGGAGCTCTTTTGAAGATTGGCTACAAGGATCAAAAGCTTCAAGACCTGTGCCTGAAGCGTGCCGCTGCACAGAAGGCACTCGGGGCGGCCTGCGCAAAGAAGCTGATGGTGCGCCTGCAAGCCCTGGAGGCCGCCGCCCGCGTCACCGACTTGGTGGCAGGCAATCCGCACCCGCTCAAGGGAGATCGCTATGGAGAGTTTGCACTTGACCTGGCCGGAGGTTGGCGCCTGACCTTTGTACCCGCCCATAACCCCTGCCCAGCCACACCGGATGGCGGCATTGACTGGGCGCAAGTGACTATCGTGACCATTGAATACATCGGGGACTACCATGACTGAACTGAGTGCTCCATTTGCGCCGGATTGGGTGTTGGCTCCCGGCGAGTCCGTTCTTGACCTGGCCGAAGAGCGCGGCTGGACGCAAGGCGAACTGGCCCAGCGGCTGGGCTACAGCGAAAAACACATCAGCCAGCTCATCAATGGCAAGGTGCCCATCACCGTGGATGCTGCGCAAAGGCTGGAACGTGTGTTGGGCAGCTCCATGGATTTCTGGCTCAAGCTAGAAGCCAATTACCAAAAGCACAAAGCCCGACTGGAGGCCACAGAGCGCCACGCTTGCTGGATTTCCTGGCTAGATGAGTTGCCCGTCAAAGAGTTGATGAGTAGTGGCGCGATTGCCAAGGTGCGCAACGTTGCCAAGAATAAGCCAAGCATTGTCGAATCTTGCCTGCGTTTTTTTGGCGTCGCCTCGCCCGATGAATGGCGCAGCCACTACGGTGGCATGCAAGTTGCGTTTCGTCGCAGTCGCGACGAACAAAGCGATGTGGGCGCCATCTCGGCCTGGTTACGTTTGGGCGAACAAGTAGCGGAAAAGCTCGACGGCCCCAAGTACGACAAAGCGCGGTTTGCCCACGCACTGAAAGAAATTCGCGGGCTTACCTGTGAGCCGCCAGAAATTTTTGAACCCCGCATGCGCACGCTTTTGCACGATGCGGGCGTTTTGCTGGCCTTGGTGCCCGCCATCCCACGTGCCCACGTCAGTGGCGTGGCGCGTTGGCTTAGCCCAACCCGGCCACTGATACAGCTTTCGCTTTACGGCAAGACCAACGATAAATTTTGGTTCACCTTCTTTCACGAAGCGGCGCATATCCTGCTGCACGCAGACAGCAAAGACGGTAAAAAATCCATCTTTCTGGATGACCCCAATGCCAGCCACAGCACCGATCCACGTGAACAGGAAGCCAACCAATGGGCGGGCAACGTTCTTATTCATCAGGACTACACGGCTCAACTTGGCGTGCTTCGAACCAAAGATGCTGTCAGAGCATTTGCCCAACAAATCGGCATCCACCCAGGTATCGTGGTCGGACGTTTACAGCATGACCACTTGATTGACCCATCGTGGATGAATGACTTGAAGCTGAGCTTTCAACTCAAGCAGGCCGCCACTGATGCCTAGCCAAATGGTGTGGAAAAAATCAAACCAAATTTGTTCTTCGCGCTTTGCTGAAAAGCGTGAGCAGCTATTCTTTTTAAGCATTCAAACATTGGAGCCGCTGCTGGGAACACACCACAACGGTTTGATGATTGAACACATTTGTCCTCTGGTGCGTGTAGGGCAATTGCAACTGCGCTCACCCGAAAGCGCCAAGTACCCGCGCCAAGCGTATATGGCTGGAAATCTCTCCATATCAGAGGAAAAGCACCTGTGAAGCTCGCAACCTTACGCCTTTCAAACTTCCAGTCCTTTGGCGAGCAAACTACTGAGCTCGGGTTGGAAGAAATTACCTACTTGATAGGGCCCAACGGTTCGGGCAAAACAGCAGCACTCCAAGCCCTTTGCCGTCTTTTTGCCTTTGATCCATCGCTACGCCGAATCCTGCGCTCGGACTTTCATGTCCCATTCAACGAGGCAGCACCGCCTGCTGAGCGTCAGCTATGGATCGAGGCCGACTTTCTGTTCCCGGAGCTTGGTGACGACGAAGACAACAGTACGGTAGCTCCTCATTTCGGCCACATGCGTCTTGAGGAGGCCGATGGCACCCCGCGTGTTCGTTTTCGCCTCTCCGCCACCATGGGGCTGGATGGGGACATAGAAGAAAGCATGGTCTATGTGCTGGACATCAATGCAGATGGCTCGCCACTGAGTACTGCTCAAGTCCCTCGATCTGAACGCAACCATATTCACGTTCACTACCTGCCCGCACGCCGTGATCCCGCAGACCACATTGCCTATGGTGCCAATGCACTGCTGGGCCGCATGCTGCGTGCGGTGAACTGGGATGCAGAGCGAACTGTGATCAAGGGCCTGACCGATCAAATCAGCGGAAGCTTGACGGCCAATCCGTCAATAGAAGCCTTCAGTACAAGCTTGAAAACGGCATGGAGCACCTTGCACAAGGGGAGTTTCTTTGCCGACCCAAAGCTCACTTTTGTTGCGTCTGAAATTGAGGCCTTGTTACGGCACATGTCGGTGTCATTTACGCCGGGCCATGACGAGCAACTGGTCGATTTCGCGCGACTGAGCGACGGCCAGAAGTCGATGCTGTATCTGTCCCTCGTGCTGTCCTCACAAGCCATTGGTCGCGCTGCCCTGGCTGAAAATGACAACTCTTTCGACGTGGAAAAACTGCGTCCGCCCGTGTTTACGGTGGTAGCTGTCGAGGAACCAGAAAACAGCCTCTCACCCCATTACCTTGGGCGAATCGTCAATGCCCTCAATGGATTGACCGGCAAAGGCGATGCTCAAGCGCTGATTGCGACCCACGCACCGTCGATGCTGCGCCGCGTTGCGCCAGAACACATCCGCTATCTGCGGCTGACCGAAGTGCGGCAATCACGCGTCACGCAAATCCTATTGCCGGAAAGCACGGACGACGCGCACAAATTCGTGCGGGAAGCCGTCCAAGCATTTCCGGAGATCTACTTCTCGCGTTTGGTCGTATTGGGCGAAGGCGATAGCGAAGAGATCGTGTTGCCACGCCTGCTGCAGGTCAAAGGTGCGCCGGTTGATGAATCAGCAGTCACGATTGCGCCTCTGGGGGGGCGGCATGTCAATCACTTCTGGCGTCTGCTGTCGGCCTTGCAGATTCCATATCTGACACTTCTTGATCTTGATGTCGCTCGTTATGCCGCTGGCTGGGGACGAATCAAATACGTGAACGATCAACTCGTGAAGTTTGAGCCAACAAAGTCGCTACCTGCTGATTGGCCGCTCCCTAAATGGGATGCAGCCGAAGCGCCAGTCCGAACACATCACTGTTTTGGAGAGGGTAAAAAAAACGTATTCCTCGAATTGGAGAATCGTGGAGTGTTTTTTTCGGCTCCCTTGGACCTCGACTTCGCGATGCTGCTTGCCTTTCCAGAAGCCTATGGCGTCGAAAGGGATGAGCCGGATGAAGCAACGATCAAGGCTGTACTTGGGAAAAGCCACCACGACGCTAGCCAGTACAGCCCAGCGGAACAAAAGCTGTTCAGCACCTACCACCAGCGCTTCAAGCTCGGCAGCAAACCGGCAGCCCACATCGAGGCACTGGCCCAACTGACGGATGCAGAATTGCTGGCCAACATGCCTGCTTCGCTGAGCAGGCTGGCCGATGCCGTCATCACCAAGCTCGAGGAGTTGCCGGAGTGATTGCCGTTGACGCTTGGCAGCCTGCAGATGGGCTGACGCTCGAACCGAATGCGCTGCTTGCCGCAAAAGAGCAGGGGCGTTGCCTCGCGCTTACGGCCGGCCCCGGTGCAGGTAAAACCGAGATGCTGGCACAGCGCGCAGACTTCCTTTTGCGCACAGGCACCTGCCGCTACCCAAAACGAATCCTGGCGATTTCGTTCAAGGTGGATGCCAGCAAGAATCTGAAGGAACGCGTGCAGCGCCGTTGTGGCGGTGATCTCGCTTCACGCTTTGACAGCTACACCTTCCATGCCCTTGCCAAGCGCATCATCGATCGCTTCCGTCCTGTCCTGACCGGCAAAGATGCGCTTGAGCCTGGCTACACGCTTGGCAAACCCAAGGAGGCTCATAAGCAGATCGACTTCGATGATCTGATTCCTCTCGCTATTCAGATTCTTCAGAAGTCAAAGTTTGCCCGGAATGCCCTTCGCCAGACCTACAGCGACGTTTTCCTGGATGAATTTCAGGACTGTACAGACAAGCAATACGAGCTCGTGAAGCTCGCCTTCCAAGGTACCTGCATCCGGCTGACGGCAGTCGGTGATACCAAGCAGAAAATCATGGGCTGGGCCGGTGCGCTCGACGGCATCTTCCAAACCTTTGCAGCCGATTTTTCGGCAATCCCACTCAACATGTACCGCAACTTTCGCTCAAAGCCGCGACTGTTGCGCTTGCAGAACGAAATCATCCGCGTGCTTGACCCCGCATCGGTCATGCCGGAAGAGCAAATTGCCGGGGATGAAGGAGAGGTCCTCACCTGGGGCTTCGAAGACAGCCGACAAGAAGCTGAGCACCTAGCAGATCGAATTGCCGAGTGGATTGATCACGAACTTGTCCCGCACTCGGAGATCGCCGTACTGATCTCAAAGCAACCGGATCTCTACGCCAACCATCTGATTGCGGCGCTGGAGGCCAAAGGCATCCCCTACCGCAACGAACAACAACTGCAGGACATCACCACCGAGCCCGCAGCGCGCTTGGTGGTCGATTATCTGTCTTGCATTTACGGTAAGCGTGAGCCCAAGGCATGGGTGCGGCTGATGAACTTGCTGGTGCCTTTTGCCGATGACGAAATCCAAGCCAACACCCGCCGGGACTTTGATCGCCTGATCAAAGCACAGCGCAAGAGCGCCTCACTTCTGGAGTTGATTGATGAGCCCTACTCAGGTTGGTGGGAGTCGGCGCGAGGATTTTTGAACAAGATCCCCCGCGAAACCTTGGTAGCGCTCTCGCCTGACTACGAATCGCCAGATCGGCTCAAAGAGGTGGTGCGAGACACCAAAGCACGTATCGAAGAGCTGCTCAAAATTGAGCCCGAGTTGCCTAAGGCGCTTGAACGCTTTGCGGATGACAAAGCGGTGCGCATCCTGACCATCCACAAAAGCAAGGGCCTGGAGTTCGACTCGGTCATCATTCTAGGAGTTGAGAATCAGACGTTTTGGGGCAAGCCCGACGAAGAACGCTGCGGTTTCTTCGTAGGTGTTTCGCGTGCGAAGCGGCGGCTGGTTGTCACCATGAGCAAGCACCGGGAAACCCCGCCTTCCAATCCATATCGCTGGCAGGAAAAACGGACTCCACACCAGGAGTTCCTTGGTTACGTCATGCCGTTTGTGAGCAAAGAAAATGAAGAGTGAATCTCTGAAACCTGGCTGGCGTTGCGTGAAATTCGGCGACGTGGTGAGCCTCTCGAAAGCCCGCAGCCAAGATCCGTTGGCCGATGGCATTGAACGCTACGTCGGCCTGGAACATCTCGAACCCGGTGACTTGCGCATC
>JAUCDU010000082.1:0-9153 GCA_034674825.1 Giesbergeria sp. | reverse complement strand
AACCGCCCGCGTGGCTCCGCCGCGACTGTTGGACGAAGCCGTATCCGTCTCATCTGTCACGCTGCCTGGACCAGATGTGGTCGCCCAGCTCGCGCAAAACTCCGCCCAAGGCGAATTGCTGGCGACCGGCCTTAGAGCGCTCAACAGCAATCCGCGCTGTACCGAGGCGGATCTGCGTGCCGCCATGGAAGGGGCCGGGCGAACCGTGGCGCACCGATTGGAAAAATCGCTGGGCGCACTGGCCACCATTGCTTCGGCAGCGCCCTTGCTTGGCCTGCTTGGCACCGTGATCGGCATGATCGAGATTTTCGGCTCGCAAGGCTCAAGTGCCGTCGGAGGCGGCAACCCCGCGCAGCTCGCCCACGGCATCTCCGTGGCCTTGTACAACACCGCCTTTGGCTTGATCGTGGCCATTCCGGCGCTTATCTTTTGGCGCTACTTCCGCGCACGGGTGGACGCCTACCTGCTGACGCTGGAGCTGTCGGCCGAGCATTTCGTGCGCCACCTGCTGCGCATGCAGCAAAAGTGATGCCATGGCCTACGGTGAGCCAGTTTCGAAGTCAAACATCGTGATCCGGAGGCCACAGGCATGAACTTTCGTTCACGCAACCGGGACGAGCCGGAAATCAACCTGATTCCGTTCATTGACGTGCTGCTGGTGATTCTCATCTTCCTGATGTTGACCACCACCTATAGCAAGTTCACGCAATTGCAGCTGACATTGCCCGTGGCCGACACCGAGCAGATGCGCGACCGGCCCAAGGAGGTCATTGTCTCGGTGGCCGCTGACGGTCGCTACGCTGTCAACAAGACCACGCTGGAAAACCGCAGCGTGGACAGCGTGGCGGCGGCGCTGCGCAGTGCAGCTTCGGCCGGCTCCGAGAGTATCGTCATCATCAGTGCCGATGCCACGGCGCCGCATCAGGCGGTGGTCACCGTGATGGAGGCGGCGCGGCGCGCTGGCCTGTCGCAAATTACTTTCGCCACTCAGTCTGCCGCCAGCGCCGGATCGGCGCAGCGCTGACATGCAGCGCGTCTGGGCCAGGCGCAGCGCGGCTAGCCTGGCGCTGTGGCCGCTATCGGCGCTCTATCGCGGCCTCGTTGCGGTGCGCCGGCTCCTGTACCGCGCCGGCTGGCTGCAGCGCACCCACCTGCCGGTGCCGGTCATCGTGGTCGGGAACGTGGTGGCGGGCGGAGGCGGCAAGACACCGGTGGTAATGGCCGTGGTGCAACACCTGCAGGCACGCGGCATGCAGCCGGGCGTGGTTTCGCGCGGCTATGGCCGTCGCAGCAAGGGCGTGCGGCATGTGCAGTCTGACAGTGCAGCCAGCGAAGTGGGCGACGAACCCGCACTGCTTGCACGGCGCTGCGCCGTGCCGGTGGTCGTGGCTGAACGGCGCAGCCAGGCCGCGCACGCCCTGCTGGCGCAGCACCCCGACACCGACGTCATCGTCTGCGACGACGGTCTGCAGCATTTGGCGCTGGCACGCGACCTGGAGATTTGCGTGTTTGGCGAGCAAGGCGTGGGCAACGGTCGGCTGCTGCCAGCGGGGCCGCTGCGCGAACCCTGGCCGCGCCCTGTGGACCTGGTGGTGTACGCCGGCAGCCCGCCGCCTGACTCTGATGCTCCGTGCTTTGCGGTCGAACGGCGGCTGGCCGATGATGCTGTCACGGCCGACGGCCGGCGCGTGCCTTTGTCCAGCCTGGCAGGCCAAGAGCTGTTGGCCGTCGCCGGGACAGCGCGCCCGGACGATTTTTTCACCATGTTGCGTGCGCGTGGCGTGGCGGTGGCGCAGACCGTGGCCCTGCCGGATCACTTCACTTTCGATAGCTGGCAACCTAATACAGATAAGCGCTGGACGCTTCTTTGTACCGAAAAAGACGCGGTCAAACTGTGGCTGCGCTTTCCCGCCGCGCTGGCGGTCCCGCTTGAAGTGCGCCTGGACCCCGAATTTTTCACTGTGCTCGATGCACGCCTCGCCCAGCTGGCGCCGCGCTCGCTATCATCGTCCCACCGATCGCCCCCTTGATCGCAACCTCGCTTTGCTGCACGCCGCCATGGAACCCCGATTGCTTGAACTGCTCGTCTGCCCCGTGACCAAAGGCAAACTGACCTACGACCGCGAACGCCAGGAGCTGGTCTCGCGCAGCGCCCGCCTCGCCTATCCGGTGCGCGACGATATTCCAGTGCTGCTCGAGGTCGAGGCGCGCACGCTCAGCGACGAGGAGCTCGAGCAGTGAGCACCACGCCCTCGCCCGCCGGCCCGGGCGATGCTGCTTTTCAAGGCGTGGCGGTTCGCTTTACGGTCCTGATTCCGGCGCGTATGGCGTCGAGCCGGCTGCCGGACAAGCCGCTGGCAGACATCGCCGGCCTGCCCATGGTAGTGCGCGTGGCGCAGCGTGCAGCGCGGAGCGGCGCCTTGCGCACGGTGGTGGCGGCAGACGATGCACGCATCTTGCGCGCCTGCGCCGAGCACGGCATCGAAGCGATTGCCACACGCGCCGACCACGCCAGCGGCAGCGACCGGCTGGCCGAGGCCTGCGTGGCGCTGGGGCTTGATGGCGACGATGTCGTCGTCAATGTACAAGGCGACGAGCCGCTGATGGACCCTCAGCTCGTGCATTCCGTCGCCGCCATGCTCGCCGCCCGCCCCGGGGCCAGCATGGCAACCGCCGCCCACGCAATCGACTCGCTGGAAGACTTCCACAACCCCAATATCGTCAAGCTCGTCTTGGATGCGCAAGGTTGCGCGAGCTATTTCAGCCGCGCACCCATTCCCTGCGCGCGCGATTTGAACGGCACCGCATGGTGGAGCGGCACGGCGACGCAGACGCAGCCCCGGGTCAGCAGTCTGGTGGGCTTTGCGCCACTGAGGCATGTCGGTATTTACAGCTACCGTGCTGGCTTTTTGCGCAGCTTTCCTACGCTGCCACAGGCGCCCACCGAGGTCATGGAACAACTGGAGCAACTGCGCGCCCTTTGGCACGGGCATCGCATTGCCGTGCACGTGGCAGAGCACGCCCCCGGCCCGGGCGTGGATACCCCCGAAGATCTCGAGCGTGTGCGCGCCCTGCTTGCTGCGTAAGCTGATGCGGGGAAAGTGCGTGCTATCCTCGTTCGGTTAATCAGCAAAAAGGCACGGCACCGGAGGGAGGGTGCCGAACCGCGCAGAGCCGCGTGCCTTGAGCCACTACCACGAACAGGACGACCCCATGAGACTCATATTGCTGGGCGCCCCCGGTGCCGGAAAGGGCACGCAGGCCGCTTTCATTTGCCAGAAATACGCTATTCCGCAAATCTCGACGGGCGACATGCTGCGTGCTGCCGTCAAAGCGGGAACGCCGCTGGGCCTGAAGGCGAAAGCTGTGATGGACTCGGGCGCGCTGGTGAGCGACGACATCATCATCGGCCTGGTGAAGGAGCGCATCACGGAGCCCGATTGCGCCAACGGTTTTCTGTTTGACGGTTTTCCACGGACCATCGTTCAGGCCGACGCCTTGAAGGACGCCGGCGTCAAGATTGACTATGTGCTTGAAATTGATGTGCCGTTCGAAGCCATCATTGAACGCATGAGCGGGCGCCGCTCGCACCCTGCCAGCGGCCGCATTTACCACATCAAGTTCAACCCGCCCAAAGTATCCGGTGTGGATGATGAGACGGGCGAGCCACTCATTCAGCGCGATGACGACAAGGAAGAAACCGTGAAGACGCGTCTCGAGGTCTACAGCGCACAGACCCGGCCCTTGGTGGATTACTACTCGGGTTGGGCCAAGCGCGATCCAGACAATGCGCCCAAATACCGCGCCATCAGCGGCACCGGCAGCGTGGAAGAGATCACGGCACGCGCACTGCAGGCATTGGCGGGCTGACGCCGAGGAGGCCCACCGCTCCCAAGACCAGCGCCCGCAAGGGCGCTTTCTTTTGGCGCCGCGCCTGTCGGACGCTACTGTCAGGGCGATCGCAACAATTCCAACATCAGCGAAATGCGCGCCTTGACGGGAGTCAAACCTTGGGATGTTGGCAGGCCATGGTTAGGGCTCCCCACGATCTGGCCAAACGGGCAACGCGTGGCGACCCGCACTGCCACCCCGGCCCGCTGCGCAACCTGCAAGGCGGCTTCTAGTGCATGGTGCAGGGTGCCATTGCCGGTGGCAGCCACCACTAGGCCGCGCACGCCTGCCTGCACCAAGGCATCGACCTGCTTGCCGCCAGCGCCTGCGTGGCTGTGCACGATCTCCACCCACGGCCAGTGCGCATCGTCGGCAGGAAGCGAGACCTGATCGTTGTAAAGCTCGGCGCCTCCATGCCACGGATGCGCCAGTCGCAAGCGCCCTTCTTCCATCCAGCCGGCCGGCCCTGCGTCCCCGGAACTGAAAGCATCCAGCCGATAGGGGTGGATTTTTTGCACGTGGCGCGGCGCATGCACCGCACCCGCGCAGACCACGCTGACGCCCACGGCCTGGGCGTGACACGCCAACGACAGCGCGTCGCTTAAGTTCTGTGGTCCGTCAGGCGAGAGCGCCGTAGTCGGCCGCATGGCGCAGGTCAACACCACGGGTTTGTGCGCCTGCAAGGTGCGCGCCAGGATCCAGGCGGTTTCTTCCAGGGTATCGGTGCCGTGGGTGACGACAATGCCGGCGACTTCCTCATCGGCCAGATGGACACTGCAGCGCGCATGCAGCGCCGTCCAAAACGAAAAATCAACGTCCTTGCTGTCGATCTGCGCCACCTGCTCAGCCTCCAGCAGGTGCTGCGCAGGCAAGGCCAGTGCCCCCAGCCGCGCCAGCAGGTCCTGCACCGACTGCTCACCAGCCCGGTACCCGAGGTTGTCACCTGCCCGCGCCGCGCGCCCCGCGATCGTGCCGCCTGTGCCCAGCACCATGATCTTTTGTGTGCTCACTTGCGTTCTCCGAAAAACTGGTTAAAAATACAGTCACTGACAATTCATACAGGGCTGCTCACGCAGTACGACCATGTTCAACAGCCCCCGCCTCACGCCGAGGCAACAACAGATCCTTGACCTGATCCAGACCGCCATCGCGCAATCGGGTGCACCGCCAACGCGTGCCGAAATTGCAACGGCTCTGGGCTTCAAGTCGGCCAACGCCGCTGAAGAGCACTTGCAGGCGCTGGCGCGCAAAGGCGTTATCGATCTGGTCAGTGGTACTTCACGTGGCATCAGGCTGCGCAACGATGCCGTGCGCAACATCAACGCAGCGCGGGGCAGTCAGTTCAACCTGCCGATTCCCGGCCTGACCCAGCTTGTGCTCCCTCTGGTTGGTCGAGTGGCCGCCGGTTCGCCCATTCTCGCGCAGGAGCACGTAGAGCAGACCTGGTGCGTTGAAAGTAGCCTGTTTGATCGCAAGCCCGACTATTTGCTCAAGGTGCGGGGCATGTCGATGCGCGACGTGGGCATCATGGACGGTGATCTGCTGGCGGTGCAGCAGACGCGTGAGGCACGCAACGGCCAGATCATCGTGGCCCGCATCGGCGACGATGTCACGGTCAAGCGTCTGCGGCGTACAGCACACGCCATCGAACTGCTGCCCGAGAACCCGGATTTTCCGGTCATCGTGGTTCAGCCCGGGGAACCCTTCGAGATCGAAGGCCTGGCCGTTGGGCTGATTCGCAACACCATGCTGAACTAGTTCTTTCGTAGGCACCGCAGGTGGCGGGCGTTTGGCGAGGCGAAAGCCTTTGCCATCCCTGCGGTGTCTCGACATGCCAATCCTGCCTGTGTCCATCCATCCTGTGGGAGCTTCACATGCACAATCTATTGGTTCGCGCCTCGCACCTCGTTTTTTCGATTTTTTCCGTATATCGCCGGGTCGGCATACGCCAGCAGAGCGTTCCTGCACAGATGTCGCGCGCCACTTCACCCATATTGCACCCGCCCAGCGCGCGTGTGCCGAGCCTTGCCGTACCCATGCGATGCTGCCTGCAAAGGCCTGCCCGCTCGGCAGCAGCGCCCAACGCCAGAACGAGCGCGGTTCGGCCTGTGCGCGTGCTTAGAACGCGCGATGGCGCCACGGAGCGGCTAGCCATCGTGGGCCGCATGGCCGAAGTGTGCGCAGAGCTTGACCGACTGGCGGCGCGGGAAAGCCTCTGTTGAAGGCTGAAGCCATGGCTTGGCGCCTGCATCACAGCCAGGCCTTGTCGCGCCACTTGAAAAATCTGTGCCACGCAGCGTTTCACTGGTTTTGTGGTCACCGGGATGTCGTCCTCGATGCGCTGTCGGCCCCCCATCGAGGCCTTCAGGGAGATTGCGCGCCAACCGCCATTGGTGGCTTGCGGGGCTAGCCCGAAATGCCTGCGCCAGCCCGTCTCCGCAGAGGGCTTGGCACGAGGCACAATTGGGCCAATGAATATCGTGATCCTCGACGACTATCAGGATGCGGTTCGCAAACTCCGTTGCGCCGCCCGCCTGGAGGCCCACTCCGCCAAGGTGTACACCAATACGGTCAAGGGCATTGGACAATTGTCGGTACGCCTGAAGGATGCAGACATTATTGTTCTGATCCAGGAGCGCACCCATATTTCACGCCAGCTTGTTGAGAAGCTGCCTCGGCTGAAGATGATTGCGCAAACCGGTCGCGTGGGCGATCACATCGACGTCGGCGCTTGCACAGAGCGTGGCATCGCCATTTCAGAAGGCGTCGAATCGCCGGTAGCAACGGCCGAGCTGACTTGGGCGCTGCTGCTTGCAGCCATGCGGCGTTTGCCACAGTACATCGCCAACCTCAAGCACGGCGCGTGGCAGCAAGCAGGCCTGAAGACGGCTTCCATGCCGCCGAACTTCTGCATTGGCAGCGTGCTGCGCGGCAAAACCCTTGGCATCTGGGGCTATGGCCGTATCGGTCGGATCGTTGCCGGATACGGGCGTGCATTCGGCATGAATGTACGTATCTGGGGCAGCGAGTCCTCGCGCGCGCAGGCACTGAGTGATGGCCACCAAGTGGCGCTCACGCAAGAAGAGTTTTTTGCGCAATGCGACGTCGTTTCGCTCCACCTTCGCCTGACTGCGGAGACGCGCGAGATCATCTCGCTGGAAACGCTGTCGCACATGAAGCCAACCGCATTGCTGGTGAATACCTCCCGCGCCGAACTGATCGAGCCCGATGCCCTGCTGGCTGCGCTCAATCGCGGGCGACCCGGCATGGCCGCAATCGACGTGTTTGAAAGCGAACCGATCTTGCAAGGTCATGCATTGCTACGACTCGAGAACTGCGTGTGCACACCTCACATCGGCTATGTGGAGCTGGACAATTACGAACTGCACTTCGGTTCAGCCTTTGACAATGTGCTGAACTTCATGCGCGGTACGCCCACCAATATCGTGAACCCTGGCGCACTGCAGGTGCGTCGCTGAGCGCGGCCCGGGCAGCAGCACCGTTCGTCACGCTTCAAGTGCACGTTGGCAGTACGCGCCAAGCGAAAAAAGGGCTTCCCAACGGGAAGCCCTTTTACATTTGAGGCCTCGGCCTGCTCGTGCAGCTTAGTTCAGCGGCACCTTCTTGCCGTCGATGTAGTGGTACAGCGTGATAGCGGGGTTCTTCATTTCACCGTTCGATTCAAATGCAATCTTAGCGGTCACACCGTCGTAGTTGGATTTCGCCAGTTCCTTCAAATAGACCTTCGGATCTACGGAATCGGCGCGCTTCATAGCATCGGCAAGCAGCATGGTGGCGTCGTAGGTGTAGGGGCTGTAGACCTGGAACTGGCCTGGGTACTTGGCGTCGTAGCGCTCTTTCCACGCCTTACCGCCAGGCATTTTGGCAAGCGACGCGCCGCCTTCGGCGCAGATCACGTTGGACAGCGTCTTGGCGCCGGCTGCAAGCTTGGCGATTTCGCTGGTACACACACCGTCACCGCCGAAGTACTTCACGTTGGCCATGCCGAGCTGTTCCATCTGGCGCAGCATTGGACCCGCTTGCGGATCCATGCCGCCAAAGAAGATGGCGTCCGGGTTCTTCGACTTGATAGCGGTCAAAATCGCCATAAAGTCGGTTGCCTTGTCGGTCGTGAACTGCTGGTCGACTTGCTTCATGCCAAGTTCTTTAGCAACCTTGGCGAACACATCTGCCACGCCTTGACCGTAAGCCGTGCGGTCGTCGATGACGGCGAACGACTTGAGTTTCAGGGTGTCATGCGCGTAGTGCGCCAAGCCAGCGCCCAGAGCGTTGTCGTTGGAAATAATCCGGAACGTGGTCTTGTAGCCAGGCTTCGTGAGCGTGGGGTTGGTTGCCGCGCCCGTCACCATTGGGATACCGCACTTGTTGTAGACGGTAGAGGCAGGAATGGTGGTGCCCGAGTTCAAGTGGCCGACCACACCGGCAACTTTGGAGTCACATAGCTTTTGGGCAGCGGCAGTGCCTTGCTTTGGATCCGATGCGTCGTCTTCGGCCTGCAGTTCAAACTTGATTTTCTTGCCGCCAATGGTCACACCCTTGGCATTGAGGTCTTCAATAGCCATACGTGCGCCGTTTTCGTTGTCTTTGCCGTAGTGGGCTTGTGGACCCGACGTCGGCGCGACGTGACCAATCTTGACCACCTGCTCCTGGGCCAGAGCCATGCCGGCAACAGCTGCAAACGCTGCGGCTACGGTCAGTTTCAACTTCAATTGCATAGGAATCTCCAGTAAAAGATTAAGCGCTGAGCTGCTTTTTGTGTCTCAACGCGAAGAAGATAACGCATATTTGGCGTGCGCGGCACTAGGGAACACGCGCAAATTCGCGCCGCATGAACCACAAATTTCGCGCTTATTCGTGCTGAGCGTCTGCACCCGAAGCCAACTCATCGGCCACGGCTTCATAAACCGCATGTCGCACCACAGCCTCGATCTCTTCCCGAAGACGCGGAACAAGCAGCGCTGTCTGCGCTTCCACGACTGCTGCAATGGCGCCGCGCAAGCGCTTGTCCAGGGACAAATCGACTCGCTGCATGACCCGATGCACCAACAGTTCTTCGAAGTCCTTGCTTAATATGGGTCGCTCCGGCGCCACTTCTACCGGTGGCGGCACTGGCACTGGTGGCGCACCAGGTTCGGCGCGCACGGTTGCGGGCGCGGCGCTCGACCTCTGAATCGGCGCAAGGGTCGGTGCCGCAGGAGGCTGCGTTCTTGCCGCCAAGCCGGGCGCGACCGGCACCCCGGA
>JAUCDU010000081.1:0-9153 GCA_034674825.1 Giesbergeria sp. | reverse complement strand
GGGCCAGGCGATATCTGGGCGCAAATGCGCACGCCGTCCACCTTGCTGCGCCACCAGTACCAGGGAGCGGGCGCAGCCCAGGCAAGCTGCGTCAGGAGCAAAGCGCAGATCACCACCAGTCGCGCGGCGAGCTTCATCGCAGCGTCCAGGCGGCAAAGCGGCTCAGAAATTCGTCCACCGCCTGCGTATAAGCGCCGGCCTGGCCCAGTTGCGCATTGATTTGACCGTGGGAAAGTGGCTGCGGCAACACCTCGGCCTGCCCGCCCTGCGCCTGGCTTTTGCGCGCATAGGCCTGCGCCTGCGGGCAGGAGCTGCGGCGCGGCGACGAGCACACCAGCAGCGTGGGCGGCGAGCCGGATTGCAACCGCTGCAGCGGCGATACCCGCAGCCAATACGCAGGGTCAGGCCCAAAGGCCTGGTCGTACAGGCGCGGATGGCGCCCGTTCATGATCTCAGGCACGTCCAGCGCGCCGCTATCGAGCAGCACCAGAGCCTGCAGCGCACGCGCCCCTGCAGCATGCAGCCGCTGCGGGTCGCCCGCCACCAGCGCCGCCAAATGCGCGCCAGCCGAATGGCCCATCAGCACGAACCGCCCAGCGTCCGCTCCCCAGGCTGCAGCTTGCTGCTGCGCCCAGGCCAGCGCCTGCGCCACGTCCTGCGCCTGCACATCTGGCGCGGCCTGTGGCAGCATCCGGTAGTTGATGGAGACCACCGCAACGCCACGCGGCAACCAGTGCGCCAGCTTGTGGTCCATCAGCCGGTCGTGCGCCTTGTCGCCCCGCCGCCAGCCGCCGCCGTGCACCAAAAACAGCACGGGCGCTGCCTGGACGTGCGCGGGCAGGTACACATCCATGCGCTGCAACCGATCCGGCCCATAGGCCAGGTCGCGCAGCACGCGGGTGCCCTGTGGCAAGGCTGGCGCCGGCTGCGAGCGCCGGCCGTCCGCCTCGTCGTCTGCGGGCTGATCAAGCTGCGCGCGCTGTTGCAGGCGATCGCGCAGCGGGCCGCCATGGGCGGCGGAGGCAAGCCCGGCAATAACGAAGGCAAGCAGTACGGCAAAGCAGGCACCCAGGCGCTGGGCGGGATCAGTCCGTGGCAGGCAGTTCATGTTGGACCTCGCTGGAAGCGCCGATTGTGCGCAGCGACCATGAACACCATGCCGGGCCAAGGTTTCAAGCTGTAACAATCCAGCCTTCCAATGGGTCCATGGCCGGCGGCAGGCCGTACAGCGCGTCGCCTGCGGCGTGCTGCTGCGCACCCCAGGCTGCCTGCACCATGCACAGCACGGCATCCAGGCTGTCGCCGCTGGCGTCCTGCACCAAGGCCTCGGCCTGGGCAGGCGTCAGGCGCACCCGCAGCGCCAGGCGCGTACGCCCCGACTCCAGGGCGGTGAGCAAGTCTTTGCGGGCAATCAGACGTTCTGGCGTTTGCGCTGCCGTGCTGTCGCTCTTGTAGCTGCGCCGGCCAATCAGCTCGCGCGCCAGCAGGCCGGGGTAGGCTTCGAGCGCCACACGCGCCGGGTCGCCCGCATGCAGGCCGGGCAGGTGCACGCCCGCCTCCAGCAGCAACGGCACGCCGGCGTGCAGCATGTAGGCCACCGGCGGATTGACCCATTTCATGCTCGGGCTGGAGCCCGCCGGGCCATCGGTGGCGCGGTGGGCGAACTTGCCCCCCACCGGGCGTGCGGCGCAGAAAGCGGCAAAGCAAGTGCGAATTTCGTCCCGGCTCAAGCCCGTGTAGTGCCGCATGCACGCCTGCCAGTCGCGCGGCCATCCCAGGTTCTCGACCAGTTCGCGCGGCAGGCCGAACGGCAAATCGAAGCCGCCGACCCAGTTGCCTGGCATTTCCAGCCGAGTTCTAAATGCCGCCAGCGTCTCAAACGAAGTCAGCGACGACAAACGCACGCTGGCCCCTAAATGCTCGCCCTCGGCCAGCACGATGCGCTTGCGCCGGCTAGGGCTGCTGGAGAAGTCGACGCCGACAACCTGGGCTGCGGTGACACGGGCGCGCGCTCCCATCGCGTTAAGCAAGCGCTACCAGCTTGGAGCTCTCTACGCGCGTTGCCAGTGGCGCAAAGTACGAAACTGGCGCTGCCCAAGCCAGCGGCCACCGTGCAAGGGCCGCCCCGCCGCACTGGTGGCGTCCCCCTGCCCGCATCGCGCAGCGACGCGAGAGCGGGGGCTGAGGGGCGCGGCTCCACGTCTGCCTGCGCAGACTTGGACGTCCCCGAAGAGGCGCCGCCTTTGGCGGCTCCACGGAGGCGCGAAGCGACTCAGGGGGGTGTGCATTTTATGCCCTGCCGATGATGGCGGCAGTCGCCATCAGTTCTTCCAGCAGCGCGAACGACACCACCCCCGACACGCGGTAGGGGTCGAGTTCGGGCTTCTCTGAATATTTCAGCAAGATCGCATGGTTGATCTTGGAAAGGTTCACCTTGCCCATGGACCAGCCACCAAAGCGGCGCTCGGAAATTTCTTCGTAGTGCAGCAACTCCACGTCCTTGTGGCGCGCGTCACGCTGGATATGGCCGTACAACGTGTTGACGGCAGAGCGACCGCCCTCGATCGCCTGCAAAAATACGCCGCCGCCGTAACAGAGAATGCCGGTGATGCCGCAGCCCGGGTTGTGTTCGCGCGACTGGGTGAGGATGGCGTCGATGGCTTCGGGCGAGTTGTCGACGGCGCGGCTGGCGTAGAGCAGGCGTACGAGCATGTCAGTTTCTTCCTGGGATGAGTGACAGAAATTCGCGGCGCAGCGAGGCGTCCTTCAGGAACACGCCGCGCATCACCGAGTTGAGCATCTTGCTGTCCATCTCTTTCACGCCGCGCCAGGACATGCAGAAGTGGCTGGCTTCCATCACGATGGCCAGGCCGTCGGGCTGGGTCTTTTCCATGATCAGGTCGGCCAGCTGCACCACGGCTTCCTCCTGGATTTGCGGCCGGCCCATGACCCAATCGACCAGCCGGGCGTATTTCGACAGGCCGATCACGTTGGTGTGCTCGTTCGGCATGATGCCGATCCAGATCTTGCCGATCACCGGGCACAGGTGGTGGCTGCAGGCGCTGCGCACGGTGAGCGGGCCGACGATCATCAACTCGTTCAGATGCTCGGCGTTGGGGAACTCGGTGATCAAGGGCGGCGCTACGTAGCGGCCATTGAAGACTTCGTTCAGGTACATCTTGGCGACCCGCCGCGCCGTGGCGTGCGTGTTGTGGTCGCCGGCCGTGTCGATGACCATGCTGTCGAGCACGCCCTGCATCTTGGTCTCGACTTCGTCGAGCAGGCGCTCGAGTTCACCGGGCTCGATGAACTGGGCAATGTTGTCGTTGGCGTTGAAGCGCTTGCGGGCAGCAACAATGCGCTCGCGAATCTTGACGGATACGGGAACGCCTTCGTCCGGGGCTTCAGAGCGGGTCTCAAGGGTGTCAGAGCGCTGCATGGGCGAATGGTAACAGCGGCGCAACGTTCTTGAATTTGAAGGGTTTTAGGCCCCTAGCGCTTATTCAGTAAGCGCTCGAAGCTATGACAAGCATAGCATTGGTATTGCAACTTAATAGGTCTTTCCCGTGATCCACAGCGCGCTGCGCACCAGCGCAAAGGCAAGCCGGTCGAGCAGTCGCTCGCGCCAGGGCCGCGCGGCGTAGGCGGCACTGTCAATCTGCTGGCCAGCGCGCTCCATGGCGTCAATCCGGCGCGCGCGCAGGCTGCGCGCGAAATCCGCGTCGGCCACGGCCACGTTGGCCTCCTTGGCCAGCAGCAGACTCAGCGGATCGAGGTTGGACGAGCCCACCGTCGCCCACGGGTGCGAGCCCTCGGCGTCGATCACCGCCACCTTGGCGTGCAAAAAACTTGGCGCGTACTCGTGGATTTCGATGCCCGCACGCAGCAGCTTGCCATACACCGGCCGCGCCGCGTGGTACTGCAGAAAGTACTCGTAGCGCCCCTGCAGCAGCAGGCGCACGCGCACGCCGCGCCGCGCCGCCAGCACCAGCGCGCGGCGCAGGCGCCGGCCGGGCACGAAATAGGCGTTGGCGATGATGACCTCGTCACGCGCCTGCGCAATGGCGCGCAGGTAGGCGTGCTCAATGTCGGCGCGGTGGGTCAGGTTGTCGCGCAGCAGCAGCGCCGCGCGCACCGTGCCCACGCCCTGCCTTGCGCTGCCAGCGCCGCGCGAAGCCGCTTTCGCCGCCTGCATGGCGCGGCGCGCTTCGCCCAGGTGGCGCGAACGCGCTGCGCTGGCCGCCTGCATGCGCCACCAGACGGTTTGCATGGCCGCCCCCGCCTCTGCCGCGATGGGGCCGAGCACCTGGACGGCAAAATCGAGCCGCGGCGCCTCCAGCCGACCATGGTTGGGGTCGTAAAAATCGTCCAGCAGGTTGATGCCGCCGCAGAACAGCACTGCGCCATCAACCACGCACAATTTGCGGTGCAGCCTGCGCCAGCGCTGCGGCAGCAACAAACCCAGCGGGCCAAGCGGTGCGTAGACCTGGTACTGCACGCCGGCGGCGCGCAGGCGCTCAAACCAATCGGTCGCCATGCCGCCGGTACCAAAGCCATCGACCAGCAGCTGCACCTCCACACCCCGGCGCGCGGCGCGCTCAAGCGCC
Source organism: Giesbergeria sp. (assembly GCA_034674825.1). Taxonomy (GTDB): domain Bacteria; phylum Pseudomonadota; class Gammaproteobacteria; order Burkholderiales; family Burkholderiaceae_C; genus Simplicispira. The sequence continues at coordinate 4,546 of JAUCDU010000081.1, read as the reverse complement.
TCGCCAATGCTGGCCCCGCTGTCGGTGAAGTCGCAGATATAGGTTTCAAACCGCACGCTCTGCGCCGCGCGGTCCATCGCCTGGACTAGGGCGGGAAACAGCTCTTGCGCGCCCTGCAGCAGCGTGACGCTGTGGCCGTGAATCAGCTCAACATTGCGCGCCATCTACAAACGAAATTCCGCCACCAGCGGCAAATGGTCCGACATGCGCCACCAGATGCGGCCTTGCGGCACATGGGCGCCCACAGGTGTCAGGCCGCGCACATAGATATGGTCGAGCTGCACGATCGGCAGCCGCGCCGGGTAGGTAAAAGCGCTTTGCTCAAACTCCACCAGACCAATCTGCGCCAGCGCCCTCTTGACCTGCAGACCCCAGTCGTTGAAATCCCCAGCCACCACCAGCGGTGCGTTCGCTGGCACCTCGCGCTCGATGAAATTGCGCAGGCGCTGCACCTGACGCACCCGGCTGCCCGGAATCAGCCCCAGATGCACGACGATGGAATGCACCGATCGGCCGCCCAGATCGATTTCCACGTGCAGCAGGCCGCGCTGCTCAAAGCGGTGGTCGGAAATGTCCTCGTGCTGGTGGCTCAGCACCGGCCAGCGGGTCAACAGCGCATTGCCGTGCTCGCCATGTTTGGTCACTGCGTTGGTGCGGTACACCGCCTCGTAGCCCTCGGGGGCGAGGTACTGCGCCTGCGGCAGCTCGGGCCAACGATCGAAATAGGCCGCCTCACTGCGATTCAGGCTGCGCACCTCTTGCAGGCAGACGATGTCGGCGTCGAGTTGCTCCACCGCGTGGCCAAGGTTGTGAATTTCCAGCCGGCGCGTCGGCCCGAATCCCTGGACGCCCTTGTGGATGTTGTAAGTGGCAACGCGCAGCAGCGATGAAGAGTCCATTTGCCCCCATTGTGGCGCAGCAGCGGCGTGCGGGTCAGCCCTAGCGGACATGGACTGCGAACTGCTTACACTCGCAAGCGCCTACTTTTTCCGCCAGCCCTCTTCTCACCCATGGCCGATCCTCTCGCCAAAACTCCCCGCGCCTACGTGGCGCTGGTAGTTGATGGCAACACCACGTCGCGCAGCATTCTGGCTGCGCAGTTGCGCGCCTACGGCATCAGCAAGGTGGTGCAGTGCAACCGTATTCGCGATGCGCGCCACCGGCTTGAGCACATGACGTTCGATTACGTGTTGTGTGAGCAATCGTTCCAGGAAAACGACGCGTCGGGCCAGACTTTGCTTGACGACTTGCGCCGCGCGCGCCTGCTGCCGTTCTCCACGGTGTTTTTCATGGTGACGGGCGAAGCCACGTATGCCAAGGTGGCCGAGGCCGCCGAATCGGCGCTGGATGGCTATCTGCTCAAACCGTTTACACCATCGGCGCTGTTCGAACGGCTGCACCAGGCGCGCCAGCGCAAAGAGCACCTGAGCCCGATTTTCGAGGCCATTGAAGCGGAGGATTTCGAAGGCGCCGCGCAAATGTGCATCAAGCGGTTCGAGACGCGCGGGCGCTATTGGCTCTACGCCGCGCGCATTGGCACCGAGTTGCTGCTGCGCCTGGGCCGGCACGAGGATGCGCAAAAACTGTTCGAGGCCGTCATTGCCACCAAGGCCCTGCCCTGGGCCAAGCTGGGCGTCGCGCGCGCCCAGATCGAGGCCGGAAAATTTGCACACGCAGCAACCACCTTGCAGGGCCTGATCCAGGAGGATTCGGGCTACGCCGACGCCTACGACGTGCTCGGCCGCGCACAGGTGGAGCAGGGCAACTTCCCAGCCGCCCTGGAGACCTACCGGCTCGCGGTCGCACTCACCCCGAAATCACTGGTGCGGGTGCAAAAGCTGGGCGTGATGTCGTACTACCTGGGCGAGCGTGCGGAGGCGCACAAGGCGCTCGGCAGCGCGGTGCAGATGGGCGTGGACTCCAAGCTTTTTGACTACCAAACGCTGGTGTTGTACGCGTTCACCTGCTTCGAGACGGGCGACGGCAAGGGGCTCGAGCGTTGCATTGCCGACTTTGCCCGTGCGCTCGAAAGATACGGCGATAGCCTGCGCATCAAGCGCTTTGCGCGCGTCGTGCGCACCCTGCGCTACATCAACCAGCGCCAGTTCTCGGACGCCGTGGACGCGGTGCGCTCCATGGCGGACGAAATATCCGATCCCGAGCTCGACTTCGAAGCGGCCTGCAACCTCATCGGCCTGATTGCGGCGCTGGCCACCACCTCCATCAGCCTGGATCAGGCGGACGACTGGGTGCAAGCGGTGGGCATGCGCCACGCCCATACGCGCGGCCTGACCCAGATGCTGGCAAGCGCGTGTGGCACGCACGAACCGTTTGCCGAGCGGTTGCGCGCCTGCCTGCCGGTGATCAACGCGCTGGCTGAAAAAGCGGTCTCGCAAAGTCTGGCCGGCAACCCCCGAGGCGCCGTCGAAATGCTGCTTGAACGGGCCAGCGCCACCCGCAACACCAAGCTGCTCGAACTCGCGCAGCAGGTGCTGCAGCGCCACCGCAGCAAGGTGGAGGACGCAGCCGAGCTGCAGGTGGCGATCGACACCCTGCGCCCGCAATGTGTCGGCACGCAGCCGCGCACCCTGATCACCGGGGAAAGCGAGCGCGCCGCGGGCGGCGTGTCGCTGCGCCTGCCCAGCGCGGCAGCCGCCCCTCCACCAGCCCAGGCGCTCACCAACGCACCACCTGCAGCGGTGAACTGACACCGACCGCACGCAGCGGCAGCTCGGTACAGGCCCGCGCATTGCTTGGGGAAAAGCACGCCGCCGCCGCGCCCCGCCAGGGCAACCAGCGGGCCGCCAGATGCTCGCGCGGGTTCGGCACGATTGGCTGGCCCGCTGGCACGCACAAGCCAAACACGCGTTCCCGGTTGCGCAGCACGCCTGGCGCATAGCGGTGGCGCCAGCGCGGCCAGATTTCGTAGTCGTTCTCGTACTGCCAGTCGGTCAGCACATGGCCGGGCGCATGCGCATCAAGGCCGGTCTCTTCCAGCACTTCGCGCGCAGCAGCAGCTTCGAACGATTCTTCTGGAAAATCCTTGGAGCCGGTCACCGACTGCCAATGGTCCGGCCAATCGGCACGGGCGAGCAGCAACACCTCCAGCGCCGGCGTGTAAATGACCACCAGGACCGATTCCGGAATCTTGAAGGCGGACACTGGCACAGAAAAATTCCAAAAAAAGGGCGCCGCAGCGCCCTGTCATGGGCGTTGCCTTGCCCTCAAGCCGCTTTCACGCCATCGGGGTTGCGCAGCCGAATATGCAACTCGCGCAGCTGCTTTTCGTCCACCGGCGACGGCGCCTGGGTCAGCAGACACTGGGCGCGCTGCGTCTTGGGGAAGGCAATCACGTCGCGGATCGACTCGGCGCCGGTCATCATGGTGACGATGCGGTCCAGGCCAAAGGCCAGGCCCCCGTGCGGTGGTGCGCCGTATTGCAGGGCGTCGAGCAGGAAGCCGAATTTTTCCTGCGCTTCCTCGGGCGTGATCTTGAGCGCATCAAACACCTTGCGCTGCACGTCGGCGCGGTGGATACGCACCGAGCCGCCGCCCATCTCCCAGCCATTCAGGACCATGTCGTAGCCCTTGGAGATGCACTTTTCGGGCGCGCTGACCATGTAATCCTCGTGGCCGTCCTTGGGCGCCGTGAAGGGGTGGTGCACTGCGACCCAGCGGTTGTTCTCCTCGTCGTGCTCGAACATCGGGAAATCCACCACCCACAGGGGTGCCCAGCGGTCTTCGAACAAAGCGTTCTTCTTGCCAAACTCGCTGTGGCCGATCTTGATGCGCAATGCGCCAATGGCGTCATTGACAACTTTTGCCTTGTCGGCGCCGAAGAAGAGCAGGTCGCCATCCTGCGCGCCGGTGCGCTGCAGGATTTCGGCAATCGCCGCGTCGTGAATGTTCTTGACGATGGGCGACTGCAGGCCATCGCGCCCCTTGGGCAGGTCGTTGACCTTGATGTAGGCCAGGCCCTTGGCGCCGTAAATCTTGACGAACTCGGTGTAGCCGTCAATCTCGCCCCGCGACAGGCCGCCAGACTCGCGTGCGCCGCCGGGCACGCGCAGCGCGACGACACGGCCGTTCTTCATGTTGGCAGCGCCCGAGAACACCTTGAAATCGACGTCTTTCATCACGTCGGTGAGTTCAGTGAATTCGAGCTTCACGCGCAGGTCGGGTTTGTCGGAGCCGAACCGCTGCGCTGCTTCCTGGTAGGTCATGACCGGGAAGTCGCCCAGGTCCACGCCCAGCGTGTTCTGGAACACGGTCTTGATCATTTCCTGCGTCAGGTCGCGGATGTCCTGCTCTTCCATGAACGAGGTTTCAATATCGATCTGGGTGAACTCGGGCTGGCGGTCGGCGCGCAAATCTTCGTCGCGGAAGCACTTGGTGATCTGGTAGTAGCGGTCGAACCCGGCCACCATCAGCAACTGCTTGAACAGCTGGGGCGACTGCGGCAATGCAAAGAAATGGCCGTCGTGCACGCGACTGGGCACCAGGTAGTCGCGCGCGCCCTCGGGCGTGCTTTTGGTGAGCATGGGGG
>JAUCDU010000080.1:0-9157 GCA_034674825.1 Giesbergeria sp. | reverse complement strand
CGTTGCCCTTGTAGGTGCTGCCGTCGCCCCAGATGTGGACGTCGTCTTCCTTCATGGCGGCCACAAGCATGGTGCCGGTGACCGCACGGCCGAGCGGCGTGGTGTTGAAGTAGGTGTTGCCAGCGGTGGTGACGTGGAAGGCGCCGGCTTGCAGTGCGGCAATGCCTTCGTGCGCCAGCTGCGTGCGGCAGTCGATCAACCGGGCTTTGACCGCGCCGTATTCCATCGCCTTGCGCGGGATTTCGTCGTAATCGGGCTCGTCGGGCTGGCCCAGGTTGGCGGTGTAGGCATAGGGCAGGGCGCCTTTTTGCTTCATCCACAGTAGTGCGGCGCTGGTGTCGAGCCCGCCGGAGAACGCGATGCCGACTTTCTGGCCAAGGGGGAGGTTTTGAAGAATGGTGGCCATGGTTCAGCCGAAATGGCAGATGTAGTGGTAGGCGTCGGTGACGCGGATATCGAACTGGCTGTTGCCCGGAACGCTGAAGCGCTCCCCGGCCCCGGAAGCAACCCAATCGGCGCTGCCGGCGAGGCGGTATTCGCACGAGCCGCCCACGCCTTCCATGATTTCCGGCGCACCGGTTTTGAAGGTCAGGGTGGCGGGAAGAATCACGCCGACCGATTTTTTCGTTCCGTCAGGAAACGTGATGCCATGGCTCACGCACTTGCCGTCGAAATAAACGCTGGCCTGGGTGGTGACGGAAACGCCGTCGATGTGCTCGGTGGTCATGAAGTCGAAGTGCAGCAGGAAAGCATGGGATTTTAGGCCAGCGGTTGCGCCGAGGCATTTGCTGCCTTGCCGGGCGAGCGCGCAGCAAAAAGGCCCCGCAGGGCCTGTTGAACCGGTCGCTTTAGCGCCAGTGGTTGCGCGGCGGCGGATACGGGTAGTACGGGCGCTCGCCCTGGTAGCCGTATTCGATCACCGTGACGCCGGGGCTCACCACCATGGGGGGCGGCGGGGCAGTGGTGTAGGGTGAATAGTTTCCACGCTCGCTGTAGCCGTCGTCGCTGTATCGCTGGTAGGTGCGCGGCTCTTGGGGCTGCACGCTGAGCGCAATGTAGCGCCCGGGATCGGTCTGGGTGCGCGTGGTGTAGCGTTTGCCAGCGTACTCGTAGACCACGTCGTAGCCGGCGGTGCGGTTTTCGTAGGCGGTCTCGGTGCCGCAGCGCTGCACGGTCTGGTATTCGGGGCGGCCGTTGCCTTCGATGTGGTTGCCCAGCAGGGCGCCGCCAATCACACCGATTGCGGTCGCTGCCGCGCGGCCGCCGCCTTTGCCAACGGCATTACCGGCGGCACCGCCGGCAATAGCGCCGAGCACTGCACCGCCGCCGCTGGTGCGCGGGCCGGTGTAGACGGTCTCGTTGCCGCAAACCTGGCGCGGCACGGCGACCTGTTCAATGATGGGGGTGGCGGACAGAACGCGCCCGCGTTCCTGCGCCGCCGCCATGGCCGAAGCACTGGCAATCAGCGAGAACAACAATATCTTCTTCATGGTGAACCCTTTCTACAGCGCCACTACAACGCGCCAAGGTGGGGAAAAGTTTAGCCAAGCAGCGTCAATTCCATGCAGGCATGCCGTAAATCTGCGTAAAGAAGTGTGCGGTTTCAGGCGATTTACAGAGGTTGGCAGCGCTCCGACCAAGCTTCTTCTCCAAATCCCACGGTGATGGAGCCATCGGGCCACTCTGCCACCGGGCGGCGGATGGCACTTGGGTGTGCCAACAGCAGGGTTTGCGCCGAGTCGTTGTCGACCAGGGTGGCTTGCGCAGTCGGATCAATCTGGCGCCAGGTGGTTCCCCGGCGGTTGACGAGTTCTGCGTGGCCCAACGCCTGCAGCCAGCGGCCAAGAGCTGCTTCCGGCACTCCGGACTTTTTGAAGTCGTGGAATTGGTGCGCGACGCCCTGGCTGCTGAGCCAAGCGCGCGCCTTGCGCACCGTGTCGCAATTTGAAATGCCATACAAGACAAGGTTTTTCATGCGCACATCATGGCGCAAGCTGCGACTGGGAGGACAATTGCGCCCCGTATGCACGCCACCCCGCCCGTTACCCTTCAAGATTGGCTCGCGCACTGCGAGCGCATTCATCCGCAACAGATCGATATGGGGCTCGAACGCGTTGGCGAAGTGGCCAGGCGGTTGGGTCTGCACTTTGATTGCCCGGTCATCACCGTGGCCGGTACCAATGGCAAGGGGTCGACCTGCGCCATGATTGAAGCGGTTGCGCTCCAGGCGGGTTTCCGCACGGGGGTGTACACGTCGCCGCATCTGGTGCGGTTCGAGGAGCGTTGCCGCGTGCATGGCGAATCGGTGGATGCTGCAGAGTTGATAGCTAACTTTGCAATGGTGGAGAGCGCAAGGTGCCAAAATGGCGAAGAAATATCGCTCAGTTACTTCGAATTCACCACACTGGCCATCCTGCGCTTGATGAGCCTGGCCAAGCTGGATCTGGCCATTCTGGAGGTCGGTCTGGGCGGTCGGCTGGACGCCACCAACATCGTGGATGCCGATTGCGCGGTCATCACCAGCATCGACATCGACCACACCGAGTACCTCGGTACCGACCGCGAAAGCATCGGGCGCGAAAAGGCCGGCATTTTGCGTGCGGGTCGTCCGGCCATTGTCTGCGACCCGATGCCGCCGCAATCGGTGCTCGACTACGCAAAGGAGATCGGCGCCGACCTTTGGCGGTTTGGGCACGACTTCAATTTTGCTGGCGACAAGCAGCAATGGAGCTGGGCCGGACGCGGGCGCCGCTACGCCGGCATGGCGTATCCCGCACTGCGGGGGGCCAACCAGTTGGTCAACGCCTCAGGAGCACTCGCCGCGCTGGATGCGCTGCGCGACCGCGTGCCGGTGACGGCGCAGGCGGTGCGCAATGGGCTGGCCATGGTCGAGTTGCCTGGACGCTTCCAGATCGTGCCGGGCGAGCCCACGCTGGTGCTGGACGTGGCGCACAACCCGCATTCGGTTGCCGCGCTCACGGCAAACCTCGATGCCATGCGCTTTCACCCGGTCACGCATGTGGTCTGCGGCGCCATGTCGGACAAGGACCTCAGCGCCATGCTCAGCAAGATTGGACCGCTGGTGGATTGCTGGTATTTCACCGATTTGCCCACGCCACGTGCCGCCAGTGCGGCCGAGCTGGCAGCGGTCTGGCAGAGCGTGGCGGCTGGGATTGGTCTTCAGAAAACCGTGCCGGTGAGCCTCTATGCGACGCCTCAGGATGCGCTGGATCATGCCGTGGCAGCCGCAGGGGCCGCTGATAGAATCGTGGTCTTTGGTTCCTTCTACACGGTAGGCGGCATTCTCGAGCATGGCACGCCCAAGTTGGAGGCCAAGCACCTTGGCTGGAGCACCAGCAAAAGCAGTGTGAGCCGGCCTTAGTTTTCTACCCTTTCATGGCATTTTTCAAATTTCGCTGGCCCTGGCAACCCGCTGTAGCGGGCAAACCTGCCAAGGGTGTGCGGGCGTTGCGCGGCGAAACCGTAGAGGTCATGCGCAGGCGTGCGCGCCATCGATTGATCGGCGCAGCTCTGCTGGTACTGGTCGGCGTGGTGGGCTTTCCACTGGTTTTTGATACGCAGCCGAGGCCTATCCCGGTAGACACCCGCATCGAAATCCCTGATCGTGACAAAGTCGCCCCGCTGGTGGTGCCTGCCCCGGTGGCGTCGGCGCCAGTGGCAAGCGTTCCAGATGCTGCGGTGGCTGCGCACCAGGCCGAGCCTGCTGCCAAGCCGACAAAACCCCAGCACGACAAGCCCACTGCACTCGCACCGACGCACAAGGATGGTGGGGCGCCGGCGTTTGTCGAAGCCAAGCCGCCTGTTGCGTCGACCAAGCCCGAAACCAAACCCGAGCCCGCTCCCGTGGCAATTCAGCAGGCAGCACCCCCGGCGCCGTTGAGCGAATCCGAGCGTGCGCGGGCTTTGCTTGAAGGGCGCTCTGGAAAGGTGGCGGCCACCAGCCCGGTTTCGGCTGTGCCAGCCGCTACGCCCGGCGGTGAGCGCTTCATCGTTCAGGTCGGTGCGTTCTCCGACGAAACCAAGGTACGCGAGGCGCGGCAGAAGCTTGAGCGCGCCGGCATCACGACTTACACACAGGTGGTGCAAACCAAGGACGGCAAGCGCACGCGCGTGCGCGTCGGCCCGTTCGAGGGCCGTGAGCAAGCGGAGAAGGCGTCGGTCAAGATCAAGTCTCTGGGTCTGCCGGCTGCAATCCTCACTTTGTGAGCGGCGCCGCACGCAACATGCAAGACGTGTCCGCGCTGCCCCTGACCGCACTCGATTGGGTGGTGTTGGCTGTGGCCTTTGCGTCGTTGCTGCTCGGTGCCTGGCGCGGTCTGGTGTATGAGGTGCTCTCGCTTCTTGCCTGGGTGGCCGCATTTTTTGTTGCCCAGTGGTTTGCCGCAGATCTTGCCGCTGTGCTGCCCATGGGGGATTCGACCGAGCCCGTTCGCTATGCGGCTGGTTTCGTGCTCATTTTTATTGCGACTTTGTTTGCCTGCAGCCTGGTCGCATGGCTAGCCAAGAAGCTGATGGACGCGGTAGGCCTGCGCCCGGTGGATCGGGTGCTCGGTGCGGTGTTTGGTGTGGTGCGTGCCGGGGTGCTGGTGCTGGTGCTGGGCGTGGTGGCGCAATTGACGCCCGTCGGGTCCGCAACTTGGTGGACGCAATCGCTCAGCGGGCCGCGCATCGTGGAGGTGCTGCACGGACTGCGCCCCGCGTTGCCGGAACATTTCGGAAGAATGCTGCCTGCGTGACGCTTTCGTCGCGCGGAAATGCTCGGTGGCCGGCATGGCTGGCTGCGTGAGCGCAATGCGGGCCCTGGCCTGCGAACGGATGGAACAAATATGTGTGGAATCGTAGGTGTTGTCAGTCAGGCGCCGGTGAATCAGCTGATTTACGACGCGCTGCTGCTGCTACAGCATCGGGGTCAGGACGCGGCGGGCATCGTGACACAGGAGGAGCGCAAGTTCTTCATGCACAAGGCCAAGGGCATGGTGCGCGATGTCTTTCGCACCCGCAACATGCGTGCGCTGCCTGGCAATTCTGGTTTGGGCCAGGTGCGCTACCCCACGGCGGGCAACGCTTTCGATGAGGAAGAGGCGCAGCCGTTTTACGTCAATGCCCCGTTTGGCATCTCGCTGGTGCACAACGGCAACCTCACCAATGCCACCACCTTGCGCGCCGAGGTGTTCTCCACCGACCACCGCCATACCAATACCGACAGCGATTCTGAGGTGCTGCTCAATGTGTTCGCGCACGAGCTGGAGCACGCGACGCGCGGCGTAGAGCTGCAGCCAGACGACGTGTTCAAGGCGGTGCGCGCAGTGCACAAGCGCATTCGCGGCTCGTATGCAGTGATAGCCCTGATTGCCGGGCACGGGTTGGTGGCGTTTCGCGACCCGTATGGCATTCGGCCGCTTGCGATGGGGCGTGGCCCAGACGACACCGTGATGCTGGCAAGCGAATCGGTCGCCATTGAAGGCAGCGGTCACAAATTCGAGCGCGATGTCGCGCCGGGTGAAGCGCTGTTTATCGATCTCGCTGGGAAATTGCATGCGCGACAGTGCGCCGACGCGCCGCAGCATTTTCCATGCGTGTTCGAGTATGTGTACCTTGCCCGGCCTGACTCCGTGCTCGACGGTATTTCGGTGTACCAGGCGCGGCTCAATCTGGGCGCCTCGCTGGCAACGCGGGTCGTCTCAACGATTCCGCCGAGCGAGATCGACGTGATCATTCCGATCCCCGAGTCCAGCCGCCCGAGCGCCACGCAACTGGCCCACCTGCTCGGTGTGCCGTACCGGGAGGGGTTTGTCAAAAACCGCTATGTGGGCCGTACCTTCATCATGCCGGGCCAGGAAGTGCGCAAAAAGTCGGTGCGGCAAAAGCTCAATGTCATCGCCAGCGAGTTCAAAGGGCGCAATGTGCTTTTGGTGGACGACTCCATCGTGCGTGGCACCACCAGCCGTGAAATCGTGCAGATGGCGCGTGAAGCGGGTGCGCGCAAGGTGTACCTTGCCAGCGCCGCGCCGCCGGTGCGCTACCCCAACGTCTATGGCATCGACATGCCGACCAGCCAAGAACTTGTAGCGCATGGCCGAAGCGTCGAAGAAATTCGTGCGCTGATCGGGTGCGACGCGTTGATCTACCAGGATGTCGACGCCATGAAGAAAGCGGTCGGCGCCGGCAATACTGCGCTTTCGGGGTTTGATGCCTCGTGTTTTGACGGAATCTATGTCACAGGTGACATTGGCGAGGAAGACATTGCCCGCATGAATCAGGGGCGCAAACGGAGCGAAGACGAAGACGAGGATGCTTCCCGGCTGGCACTACCCAATGCGGCCAGTGCGGCCAACGCTTGACGGACGGCGCGCACCCCTTCGAAAGAACGCTCCATGACTCCAGCAGAAACCACGGGCTTGCACCCGGAAACCATCGCGGTACGCCAGGCCGTGCCGCGCAGCCAGTATGGCGAACACTCCGAGGCGCTCTACTTGAGCAGCAGCTTTGTGCAGCCCGACGCCGAAACCGCCGCCCGTCGCTTTGCCGGCGAGGAAGATGGCTACACCTACACCCGCACTGCCAACCCGACGGTGACCAGTTTCGAGCAGCGGCTCGCGGCGATGGAGGGCACCGAGGCGGCGATTGCCACCGCCACCGGAATGTCGGCCATTTTGTTGATGTGCCTGGCACTGCTCAAGGCCGGCGACCACGTGGTTTGCTCGCAGTCGATGTTCGGCTCGACCATGAAGCTCATCGGAGGAGAGCTCTCGCGGTTTGGCGTGCAGTCCACTTTCGTGCCGCAGACAGATGTGGCGGCCTGGCGTGCAGCCGTGCGCCCGGAGACACGCCTGCTGTTTGCCGAGACGCCGACCAACCCTCTTACCGAGCTGTGCGACATCCGCGCTCTGGCCGATCTGGCACACGAAACAGATATTTTGCTGGCCGTGGACAACTGCTTTGCGTCGCCGGCGCTGCAAAAACCCGCCGCTTTAGGCGCCGATTTGGTCATTCATTCGGGCACCAAATTTCTGGATGGCCAGGGCAGGGTGATGGCAGGGGCCGTTTGCGGTCCGCGCACGCTGATTGAAGCCAAGCTCGCGCCCCTGATTCGCTCTGCGGGCATGAATCTGTCGCCATTCAACGCCTGGGTAGTGCTGAAGGGGCTTGAAACGCTTTCCATCCGCATGCAGGCGCAAGGCGCCAATGCGCTCGCACTGGCGCAGTGGCTCGAAGCCCACCCCGCAGTGCAGCACACGTTTTACCCTGGCCTTGCCTCGCATCCTCAGCACCAGCTCGCCATGCGACAGCAGTCGGGCCAGGGTGGGGCGGTGGTGTCTTTCGTGGTCGGCAAGGGAAGTCCGCAGGCGTCGCGCGCCAGCGCCTTTCACGTGATTGACAGCACCCGCATTTGCAGCATCACGGCGAACCTGGGCGACACCAAGACCACCATCACGCACCCTGCCAGCACTTCGCATGGCCGCCTGACCGATGCGCAGCGCGATGCCGCCGGGATCGGGCAAGGCCTCATCCGTCTTGCGGTTGGCCTGGAACACATTGACGACTTGAAGGCCGACCTTGCGCGCGGCCTGGATACGCTGACATGAACGACTCACAGACTGCTGCTGCGCACCCCCACCCATCTCAGCGCGTGCGCACCCGCTTTGCTCCATCTCCCACGGGTTTCATCCATCTGGGAAACATCCGCTCCGCCCTGTATCCGTGGGCGTTTGCGCGCGCCACGGGAGGCGACTTCATTTTGCGTATTGAGGACACCGACGTCGAGCGCTCTACCCAGGCCGCTGTCGATGTGATTCTGGAGGGGCTCGATTGGCTCGGCATGCAGCCCGACGAGGGGCCGTTCTATCAGATGCAGCGCATGGACCGCTACCGTGCTGTGCTGGAGCAGCTCAAGGCCGGCGGACATGTGTACCCCTGCTACATGTCGGTGCAAGAGCTTGACGCTCTGCGCGAGCAGCAGATGGCCAACAAGGAGAAGCCCCGCTACAACGGGCTGTGGCGTCCCGAGCCTGGCAAGCAGTTGCCGGAAGTGCCGGCGGGCGTGCAGCCCGTGCTGCGCTTTCGCAACCCGCAAGGCGGCTCGGTCGTCTGGGACGACAAAGTCAAGGGCCGCATCGAGATCCGCAACGACGAGCTGGACGATCTGATCATTGCCCGGCCCGACGGCACGCCCACCTACAACTTCTGCGTCGTGGTGGACGATATCGACATGGCCATCACGCATGTGATTCGCGGCGACGACCACGTCAACAACACGCCGCGGCAGATCAATATCTTCCTGGCCCTGGGCAAGGAGCCACCGGTGTATGCGCACCTGCCGACCGTGCTCAACGAGCAGGGCGAGAAGATGAGCAAGCGCAATGGCGCCAAGCCGGTGACGCAATACCGCGACGAGGGATTTCTGGCCGAGGCCATGATCAACTATCTGGCGCGGCTCGGCTGGAGCCATGGCGACGATGAGATTTTCAGTCGACAGCAGTTTGTCGAGTGGTTCAATCTCGACCACCTCGGGCGTAGTGCCGCCCAGTTCGACGACGCCAAGCTGCGCTGGGTGAATGCACAGCACCTGAAGGCAATGGACGATGAGGCGCTGGCGCAACTGCTTGCACTGCAACTCTCCAAACGTGGGTTTATGGATCTGGACGCCACGCAATTGCGTGCCGTGTGCGCTCTGTTCAAGGATCGGTGCGACACCATCGTGGCGCTGGCTGACTGGGCTGAGCGGCTGCTGGGTGAATCGGCTCCCGACGCAGCGGAGGAGCGTGCCCAGCATGTCACGGCGGCGGTGATTCCAGCGCTGGATGCGCTTGCAGAGGCGCTTGCGACCTGTACCTGGGAGCGCGCCACCATTGCTGCGGTGATCAAGAAAACCTTGTCCGACCATAGTCTCAAGATGCCTCAGCTGGCGATGCCCGTTCGCGTGCTGGTGGCGGGAACGGCGCATACGCCTTCGGTGGATGCATTGCTTGAACTGATGGGCCGCGAAAAAGTTGTGGCGCGGCTCCGAAAGCGCTGAAAAAGCTGTCTATAATTCAAGGCTCAGGTGATTGTCCGCAAAACAGGTTTTGTGGCTGTTTCCAACGGGGGTATAGCTCAGCTGGGAGAGCGCTTGCATGGCATGCAAGAGGTCATCGGT
>JAUCDU010000079.1:0-9188 GCA_034674825.1 Giesbergeria sp. | reverse complement strand
TGTACCCGAGCTGGCGCGCCAGCCGCGTCAACCCGGCGGAGGCGCTTCGCTATGAATAGTCTAGCTGACAAGGCTCATGAAATAAGCGCTAGAGGCCAAAATAGTTTGAAAAATGACGTTGTTTTGCAGGTGCGCGGCCTGACCAAGCGGTTCACCGAGGGACGGCTGGACGTCACCGTGCTGCAAGGTGTTGATCTGGACGTGCACGCCGGCGAGACCCTGGCCATCGTCGGCGCCTCGGGCTCGGGCAAGAGCACGCTCTTGCACCTGATGGGCGCGCTCGATGCGCCCACGTCGGGCAGCGTGCAATTGCTGGGCCAGAACCTGGCGCAGCGCTCGGCGGCCGAGCAAGGGCTGCTGCGCAACCAGCACCTGGGCTTTGTCTACCAGTTCCACCACCTGCTGCCCGAGTTCAGCGCACTCGACAACGTGGCCATGCCGCTGCGCATCCGCCGCCTGCCGTACGAGGAATGCACGCGCCAGGCGGCGCAAATGCTGGCCCAGGTGGGTTTGCGTGAACGTGTGCAGCACCGCCCGGCCGAGCTCTCGGGTGGCGAGCGCCAGCGCGTGGCGATTGCGCGCGCGCTGGTCACCAAGCCCGCCTGCGTGCTGGCCGACGAGCCCACCGGCAACCTGGACCGCAGCACCGCCGAAGGCGTGTTTCAGCACATGCTGCAACTCGCCCGGGACCAGGGCACCGCCTTTGTCATGGTGACGCACGACGAAACCCTGGCCGCCCGCTGCGACCGGGTGCTGCGCCTGGTGGCCGGGCGTCTCGTGCCGGGCGCCCACCCTGACGCTTGAGGTACGCGGCGTGAGCGTCTATTGGATTCTGGGCGCCGCCATCGTGGCCGAAGTGGTGGCCACATCGGCGCTGAAAGCCAGCGCGGGTTTCACGCGCCTGCTGCCCTCGACCATCGTGGTGCTGGGCTATGGCATGGCGTTTTACTGCCTGTCGCTCACCTTGAAGACCGTGCCCATCGGCGTCGCCTACGCCATCTGGTCGGGCTTGGGCATCGTGCTTATCACCTTGGTGGGATACGTGCTGTACCAGCAGTCCATCGATTGGGCCGCGGGTGTCGGCATGGCGCTGATCGTCGCGGGCGTGGCGGTGATCCAGCTGTTTTCGAAGACGGCTTGGCACTGAGTTGGTCGCGATGGACGCCATCTCCTGCGAGCAAACGCTACAGAAACACGTCAAGGCTGCGGCGGCGATGCTGCTGTTTGGCGGCGCCCACTGCGGCGTCTGCCAGGTGCTGCGCCCGCGCCTTGAGCGCGAGATGGCGCAGCATTTCCCGCAGGTCGCGCTGGCCTATGTCGATTGCGCACTGGCACCACAAGTCTGTGCCCAGCAAGGCGTGTTCAGCCTGCCGGTGCTGCGTTTTTATCTGGACGGCAAGTTGGCGCTGGAACGCGGCCGCCATGTCAGCGTGCAGGAGTGGCTGGCTCAGGTCGAGCGCTTGCTGGCGCTGTCTGCAGGCGACGGCGCCTGAGCCGGAGCAGGAGCCGTTTCAGGCGCCCATTGAATGCTGTGGAAGTCGAAGCCCGCTGCCAAAGCCGGTTTGACGATTTCAAAGTAGGGCGATACATCGAAGTCGCGCGGTACGAACAAGCGTCTGTTGCGGATGTGGTAGATCGTCTCCATCACCGCGTGCAGACGCTGCGGATCCTGATGGCACTCCGCCGTGATGGCCGGCAATACCGGGTAACCGACGCTCTGAAACGCCTCAGCAATCAGCGAAGAGCAAATGGCCCGCGTCGGGTCACCGCTGCCCAGCGCCAGCAGGCGCCGTCGCCAATGCCCATGCACTGGCAGGGCCGGCAAAAAGTAGCGCGCCAGGTCGAACACGTTGCGCAGGTCGTACTGCGCGCCCAGCATGCTGCAGACCTCCTCCTGCACCCGTTGCACGTCGGCGGCGTTCAGCCCGACGGGACGGCAGATGCGCGTCGGGTACGTCGCGTAGTGCGACAAGGGGCGCTTGCAGACACCATCGAGCATGTCGGCCTCAATGAACACATAGGGCTCGCCGAGCGCGTTGCAGCCGCCCAGCTGCGGACCGACAAAGAACGCCGCATGCGACCAGGTGGACTGCGTGAAGTACTTGATGACGGTGGAGACGCGGCTGTTGCCCTCCACCAGCAGCACATCGGCGGGCCGCAGTTGCTGCGCCAACGCGCCGCGGTCGGCCAGCATGCCGGTCTGGATGCTGCTGTGCGGCTGTGACAGGTAGCGCGCCAGCGCCTGTCCAAGGGAATGGAGAAGGCCGTGAAACATGGTGCTCGGGTTGCCCGGCGCATGCGCGCCGGTGATGTGCCAAGGTAGCACTTTCAGGCCGCGCGCGCAGCCACTTGCGGCATGATGTTTGCGATGCCTTGCTGGATCGACACCCACTGCCACCTGGACGCACGCGAGTTCGCGCACGATGTTGATGCCGTGCGCCAGCGCGCCCGCGAGCGCGGCGTTGGTCAGATCGTCATCCCCGCGGTGGATGTACACAACTTCGATGCGGCGCGGGATTTGGCGCACCGCTATGGCGACAGCTATGCGCTGGGCATTCACCCCCTGTGCTCGCCCGGCGCGGGCGAGCCCGACTTGCAGGCGCTTGAGCGCGCGCTGGAGGCTGCGCGCGGTGACCCAGCCCTGGTGGCAGTGGGCGAAATCGGCCTAGACTACTTCGTTCCCGAACTCGACGCCGAGCACCAGGAGGCGCTGCTGCGCGCGCAACTGCGCCTGGCGCGGCACTTTGATTTGCCGGTGCTGCTGCACGTGCGCCGCTCGGTGGACCGCGTGCTCAAGGCCCTGCGCGAGCTGCCCGTGCCGGGCGGCATAGCGCACGCCTTCAATGGCAGCGAGCAGCAGGCGCGCCGCTTCGTCGATATGGGGTTCAAACTTGGCTTTGGCGGCACGCTCACCTTTGACCGCGCGCTGCAGGTGCGGCGCGTGGCGCAGGCTCTGCCATCCGAGGCCATCGTGATGGAGACCGATGCGCCTGATATTCCGCCGCACTGGCTCTACCGCACCGCCGCCGAGCGCGATGCTGGCGCGCCCCAGGCGCGCAACGAGCCGGGCGAGCTGCCGCGTATCGCCGGGCAACTGGCTGCGCTGCGCGCAGAGACGGCCGAGGCTTTGGCCGAGCAGACCAGCCGCAATGCCCAAGCCGCCTTGCCCAAACTTGAAAATCTGATTAAAAATGGCTCCTAGCGCTCATGCATAAAGCCTTGGTAGCTATGAATGGTGTAGCAGGCCATGCGCCGGGCACCTTGCCGCTGCAGCACACCGGTCTTGCGCCGATGCTTGGCCCAGGCACCGTGGTGCTCGTGCTGGGCAGTTTCCCCAGCGCCGCGTCGCTGCAGACGCAGCAGTACTACGCCCACCCGCGCAACCAGTTCTGGCCGCTGCTGGCCGCGCAGTGGCCCCAGCACCCGCAGCCCGGCGCACACGACTACGCCGGACGCTGCACGTGGTTGCTGGAGCGTGGCTTGGGCTTGTGGGATGTCTACGCCGCCTGCGAGCGCAGCGGCAGTCTGGACGCTGCCATTCGCCACGGCCAGCGCAACGATTTCTCCCGCATTGCGGGGCAGTGCCCGCAGCTGGCGGCCATCGCCCACAATGGCGGCGAGAGTGCGCGGCATGCCGCCCCGGTGCTAGCGGCGCTCGCCAGCGCAAGCCGCAAGGCACCGATACTTGCCAGCTACCGCCTACCTTCCACCAGCCCCGCCCACGCCGCCTGGACTTTTGAGCGCAAATGCGCAGCCTGGCGCGCGGTGTTGGCCGCCCATGGCCTGATTTGAATTGACCTACTGCTTGTCCGATGGTTTCCACACGATCCCGCTCCGCCGCCCCCGCCGAATTGCCCGAAGTCAGCGTCTCTGATGACGGCGAAGTGCGCCATCTGCACCTGGGAACGCCCTGGATTCAGGGCTCCATGCGCATCGCTGCGCCGTTTGACCTCGAGCTCGAATACATCCAGCGCATGATGGGCTGGCTGCTGTTTGTCGACCCGGCCAGCGTGCGCGAGCGCCACGCTATGCAGCTCGGCCTGGGGGCAGGGGCCATCACCAAGTTCTGCCACAAGAAATTGCGCCTGTGCGCCACCGCCATTGAGCTCAACCCGCAGGTGCTGGCCGTCTGCCGCGCCTGGTTCAAGCTGCCGCCCGACGGTCCCAAGCTGCGCGTGGTGCTGGCCGATGCAGAAAAGGAAATCAAGGATCCGATGTGGCGCGGCACCGTCGATGCGCTGGCGGTGGATTTGTACGACCACAACGCTGCCGCCCCGGTGCTCGACAGCGAAGCCTTTTACGCCGACTGCCGCGCCCTGCTGACCGACGACGGCTGCATGACGGTCAACCTGTTCGGGCGCGGGTCCAGCTTTGTGCAAAGCCTGGAGAAAATGGCGCAGGCTTTTGGCGAGGATGCGCTGTGGGCCTTCAAACCCACGCGCGAAGGCAACACCGTGGTGTTGGCCCAGCGCACTCCGACGCGATTCAAACGCGGCGAGCAGGCCGAGCGCTGCGCCGATGTGCAGGAGCGCTGGGGCCTGCCGACAGCGCGCTGGGTGCGCGGTCTGAAGCCGATCGCAGTGTAAGGACGCAAAATAACGCGATGAGCAAACTCCACGCAGCAGACGCACCTACCGCTATCGGCCCTTTGCAGTGGCGCCAGATTGTCGAATGGCTGCGTGCCGACGGCGTCATCAGCGCAGAGGAAGCGGGCCGCACCATTGCGCGCTGCTCGCAGGCGGAAAGCGCCCAGCACCCCTTGGTGCGACTGGCCAGCGTGGCCATGGAGCGGGCCAGCGACGGCAAGCCACTCGATATCGAAATGCTGACCGAGTACCTGGCCAGGCGCGTCGGTCTTGACTATTTGCGTATTGATCCGCTCAAGGTTGATGTGGGCAAGGTCGCCGACACCATGAGCGCGACCTACGCGGAGCGCCACAAGGTCTTGCCGGTGATGGTGAGCGCCAAGGAGGTGGTGATTGCCACCGCCGAACCCTTCATCACCGACTGGGTGGCCGAGGTGGAGCGCCAGGCGCGCCGCACCGTGCGCCGCGTCGTCGCCAACCCGCAGGACATCCACCGTTTCACGGCCGAATTCTTCGCTCTGGCGAAGTCCGTGCGCTCGGCGCAGAAAGCAGGTGGCAATGCCGCCAGCAGCAACTTCGAGCAACTGGTCGAGCTGGGCAAAACGACCAAACAGCTCGACGCCAACGACCAGGGCGTCGTCAAGGTGGTCGATTGGCTCTGGCAGTACGCATTTGACCAGCGCGCCAGCGACATCCACCTTGAACCCCGGCGTGAGCAGGGCGTGATTCGCTTTCGCATCGACGGCGTGCTGCACCCGGTGTACCAGATGCCGCTCGGGGTGATGAGCGCCATGGTCTCGCGCGTGAAGTTGCTTGGCCGCATGGACGTGGTGGAAAAGCGCCGCCCGCAAGACGGCCGCATCAAGACACGCAACCAACGCGGCGAAGAGGTCGAGATGCGCCTGGCCACGCTGCCCACGGCTTTTGGCGAGAAGATGGTGATGCGCATCTTCGACCCTGATACGGCGGTGAAAGACCTGGACGCGCTGGGCTTTACGCCGCACGACGCCAAGCGCTGGGAAGAGCTCATCAAGCGCCCGCACGGCGTCATCCTGGTCACCGGCCCCACCGGCTCGGGCAAGACGACCACGCTCTACTCGACGCTCAAGCGCGTCGCCACGGAGGAAGTCAACGTCAGCACGATTGAAGACCCGATCGAGATGATCGAGCCCAGCTTCAACCAGACGCAGGCGCAGCCGCAGCTTGACTTCAGCTTTGCCGAGGGCGTGCGCGCCCTGATGCGCCAGGACCCGGACATCATCATGGTGGGCGAAATCCGCGACCTGCCGACTGCCGACATGGCGATCCAGGCGGCGCTCACCGGCCACCTGGTGTTCTCCACCCTGCACACCAACGACGCGCCCAGCGCCATCACCCGGCTGCAGGAGTTGGGCGTGCCGAGCTACCTGATTCACGCCACGCTGCTGGGCGTGCTGGCGCAGCGCCTGGTGCGCATCCTGTGCAAGGCGTGCAAGCAGCCGGACGAGGCGGCCTCGCAGGCAGCGCTGGTCGAGGCGGTCAAGCCCTGGAAGCTCTCGGGCGACTACCGGCCGTTCAAGCCTGTGGGCTGTGTCGATTGCCGCATGACCGGTTTTCGTGGCCGTATGGGCTTGTACGAGCTGCTCGGCGTGACCGACAAGTTCAAGCACGAGCTGACGAAGGAGCCCTCGATTTCGGGCCTGCGCCGCCAGGCCGTGGCCGACGGCATGCGCCCGCTGCGTCTGGCGGGCGCGCTGCGCGTGGCCGAGGGTCTGACGACGCTCGAAGAAGTGCTTTCGGCCACACCGCCGCTGGAACTGAAATGACGGGGCGGCTGCAGACGCCCGCGCGCCCGGGTGGGGTTCGCGCCACCAACGCGAAGGCCATTCACAAAGCGCCCACGCCCGCCCAGCGGGAACGCCAGGCGGCCAAGGCACCGGCGCCCGACCACCTCTCGCCGGCCGACCGCTACCAAGAGCTGTTCGTCGCCGTCCAGAGCAGCAGTGTGTTTGACGACAGCAAGACCTTTGTCGATTGCGCGCCGCGTGCCGAGCCGGCGGCCATTCTGCGGGCCTACCGCGCCGACCACCGCCAGCCGCAGTTTGACCTTGCGGCGTTTGTGCACAAGCACTTCGAAGTCGTCCGGCCGCCGAAGTCCAAGTACCAGTCGGTGCCTGGCCAAAGCCTCTGCGGGCATGTCGATGCGCTTTGGAGCGTGCTGACCCGCCAGCCACGGCAACACGCCGCGCATTCGTCGGCGCTGCAACTGCCCAGGCCCTATGTCGTACCTGGCGGGCGCTTTGGCGAGCTGTATTACTGGGATTCCTACTTCACCATGCTGGGGCTCGCGGCCAGCGGGCGCAGCGACCTGCTGGGCGACATGGTGGCAAATTTCTCCTACCTGATCGACACCTATGGCTTCGTGCCCAATGGCACGCGCAGCTACTACCTGAGCCGCTCGCAACCGCCGGTGTTCGCCCTGATGCTGGAGCTTGCCGGCCAGTATGGCGCGGCCAGCCCAGGCGACCATCTGTGCCAGTTGCAGCAGGAGCACGCCTACTGGATGGCGGGCGCACATGAGCTCGCCAATGGCCACGCTTCGCGCCGCGTCGTGCGTCTGGCGGACGGCGCGTTGCTCAACCGCTACTGGGACGACCGCGACACGCCGCGCGAAGAATCCTGGCTGGAAGACGTCGCCACGGCAAACGCCTGCCAGCGCGAGCCGCAGGACGTGTACCGCAACCTGCGCGCGGCGGCCGAGTCGGGTTGGGATTTCAGCAGCCGCTGGCTGAGCGAAGAAGCGCCTTCTGGGCCAGAGGACCATTCGGCGCATCCGCCGCGTGCGGCCTCGGCCACCACGCTGACCGCCATCTGCACCACCGACGTGCTGCCGGTGGACCTCAACGCCTTTCTCTACAAGCTGGAAACCACCCTGTCGGTGCTGTCCCATGGCGCTGGCGATGCGGCCGCAGGCGATTCGTACGGCGCGCTCGCCCAGGCGCGCAGCGACGCTCTGCGAGCGCTGTGCTGGGACCCACAGCAAGAGGCCTTTTTTGACTACGACTGGCGCAAGGGCGCGCGCCGCAGTTGCCTCACCGCCGCCAGCCTGGCGCCGCTGTTCGTCGGCCTGGCCGAGCAGAGCCAGGCCGATGCCATGGCCAGAACTGTGCAAAAACGCTTGCTCGCGCACGGGGGACTCTCCACCACTGAATGCGGCAGCGACCAGCAATGGGACCGGCCCAACGGCTGGGCGCCCTTGCAATGGATGGCCATCCGCGGGCTGCAAGCCTATGGTCACGCTGAACTGGCGCAGGACATCGCCCACCGCTGGTTGGCCACGGTCGCCGAGGTCTACGAAGCCGAGGGCAAGCTGGTGGAGAAATACACGCTGCGCGAACAAGCCCAGGACCAATCGCATGGCGGCGGTGGCGGCGAGTACCCGCTGCAGGACGGCTTTGGCTGGACCAACGGCGTTACCCGCGCCTTGCTGGCCGAACACCCGCAGCACGCGGCGCATGCCGTGCATGCCCCAGCGCGCATGGCTCAGCCAGCGGGTCGGTCGCAAGCTTGAACGATTTATCCCTTTCTTCGCCCATGAACGCCTCCTCTCCCAGGACCGAGTCCGCCGGCCCTGCGCAGCACCCGCTGCGCGCGCAGTTACACAACGAAATTCACGCCCGCCCGCCCGAGGCGATCTCGGCACCTGTGGCCTGCCTGCACATCGTCATGCTGGCCGATCAGGCTTGCCGCGAAGCGAGCCGGGCGCACCTGGCGGCCTTGCTGCGCGACCACCACGCAGCCATGCCGGATGCGCAGACGACGCACCTGCGGCTGGACCTGGGCGCGTTTCGCATCCGCTGGGAGCTGCACACCGAATTCGTTGCCTGGACCTTTACGGTGCCGCTGCAGACACAAGGCTTTGGCGAGCGCGCACCCCTCGGCGCGGGGGCTGCCGTGCCGCGCGAGTGGCTGGCGGCGTTGCCGGGGGAGTGCCTGTGCAGCATGAACCTGTGGGTGCTCCAGACACGTGAATTCGCGGGCGATGCCAGCCTGGTTGGCCAGGTGCTGCACGAGGACACCCTGGTCGCCTCGACGGTGGCCGGCGGCCACGGCGAGGTCTATACCGACTTTGCGATCCACGCCGATGGCAGTTCGCGCATGGTGCTGCTGGTGGGCGGCATGACGCCGCGCCGCGTCGGGCGCCTGGTGCAGCGCTTGCAGGAAATCGAAACCTACCGCATGGCGGCGCTGCTGGGCCTGCCGGCAGCGCGCGGCGCGGCGCTGGTGCTGGCCAGCGCCGAGAGCGAGCTGGCAGCGCTGGCCGATGCCATCCGCAGCGCCGACTGCAATGCCGAGGCGCAGCTGCTCGACCGCCTGACCCGCTTGGCAGGGCAGGTCGAGAGCCAGTTCGCGGCCACGCATTCGCGGTTTTCGGCAAGCAGTGCGTATTTCGAACTGGTGGACCGGCGCATTGCCGACATCGACGAATCGCGCCTCGCCGGCATGCAGACCATCGCCGAGTTCATGGACCGGCGCCTCTCTCCGGCCCGCGCCACCTGCGACTGGGCGGCGCGGCGCCAGGAGGCGCTCTCGCGCCGCGTCTCGCGCATCAGCAACCTGCTG
>JAUCDU010000078.1:0-9197 GCA_034674825.1 Giesbergeria sp. | reverse complement strand
CCTGGGCGCCGCCATGATTGCCGCCGTGGGCCTGGGCCTGCATGCCGACTACGCGGCGGCCGTGGCGGCGATGACGCGCATCGGCCAGCGCTTCGAGCCCGAGCCGCAGCACGCCCACACCTACGAGCAGTTGTTTCGGCGGGTGTACTGCCGCATGTACAAGCGGCTGCAACCGCTGTACCGCGATATCCGCGCGATTACCGGCTACCCTAGCCAGGACTGACAATCGCCCTGCCCCTCTTGTCCACCACGATGACCAGCACCCCCATGCGCACTACCCGATATGCCTTGATCGTTGCAGCGCTGACCGGCTTCGCCGGCACCGCGTTCGCCTGGAGCAACCACGCCATGGTGAGCTACCGTGCGCTGGAGCGCGTGCCCGAACTGGCGCTCAGCGTGCAGGTGCCGGCCGAACCGCTGGAAGCCTTCCTGAAGAACGAGGAAGTAGCCATTGCCGAGCTGCTGCTGACCGACGAAGCCTGGGCACGCCAGGCGCTGGACGCCTATCCGGCGCGCCCGGAAGCACTTGCCTTCAAGGCCGACCCCGCGCGCAGCGATGCCGAGCGCCGCAAGGCCTTTCTGGCGGCGCTGCGCATCTCGCCAGAAAGCCGCCTGGCGCTGTATTACCAGCCCGACCCGTGGGGCGCAGCGCCCGACCCGGCCCGGCTGATGGCTCCAGAGGAAGTGAACGCGCTGAAGAAATCCGAGGAAGCCAACCACGTCTTCGTGCGGCTCGACCCAGGCGAGATGGTGCCGGCCCTGGCGGTGGTGGCGTCCGCCAGCGACGAGCCCGACTACGGCATGGATTTGAATCTGTGGAGCGACAGCAACTCGGAAGCCGGCCGCACCTATGGCTTTGGCACCCTGCCCTTTGGCAACCCGACGCTGAGCTTTAGCACGCAGGCGCCGTTTCACATGGGGTTTTTCCATGAGCCGGCCATCATCTACATGGCAGCACCCTTCCTCAAGCGCACCTACCCGCTGCTGCGCGTGCACCAGTACACCAGCCTGGCGCGCCTGGCGTTTGACACCGGTCACCCCTACTGGGGCTGGCGCTTTACCGGCCTGGCCATGCACTACGTGCAGGACCTGACCCAGCCCTACCACGCGAGCGTGTCGCCGGGCAATGGCGCAGCCAAGCTCATCGCCATCAACGCGCTCGCCATGGCCGGGTTGCCCAAGTGGAAGGACGAGATGATCGTACTGCTGTCCAACCGCCACCTGGCGATGGAAAACTACGAAAGCGCGCTGATTCGCAGCGCCGCCAAGGCGCGTACCCCTGGCCCACTCGGCGCCACGCTGCACGACACGCGCTCGGACGCCAACTACCCCGCCTGGTCAGATCGCTATGTGCGCGACGTGGTCAGCAAAGAGGCCTACGACGCCGGCGCCGCAACCGACCGCACGCTGGTGGCCACGCTGCCGGCCCGCTACGTCTCGGATCCAGCATTCGACTTTGGCGTGCATTCGGCCGAGATCGATCTGGTGCAAGAACTCGCAAACATTGCCCCAGCCCAGCGCGCGCACCTGGACACCACCATCGCCGTATTGCTCGGCCATTTCGGCGCGCACAGCCGGGCGCTGGTGCGCAACATGCTCTCAGGCGGCGCACGCAAATAGGGACGTGACGCAGACGCTGGCCGCCGCCTGCCAGAGCGAGCTTGTCATTCGCAAGAGCCGCTTCATCGGCTGCGTGCAACCCATGTCCGACCGCGCCGGCGCCCAGGCGGCGGTGGACGCCCTCTGGCAGCAGCACCCGGGCGCCACGCACATCTGCTGGGCCTTGCTCGCTGGGGGGCATTCGGCCGCCGTGGACGACGGCGAGCCCGGCGGCACGGCCGGACGCCCCATGCTCGAAGTCTTGCGCCGCCAAGAGCTGGACGGCGTGCTGGCCACGGTGGTGCGCTATTTCGGCGGCGTCAAGCTGGGTGCGGGCGGGCTGGTGCGCGCCTACACCGATTGCGTGGCCCAGGCCCTGCTCGGAGCGGAGAAAGTCACGCTGCAGCGCCTGGTGCAGCTCAGGTGCAGCCTGCCGTATGCGCTGGAGGGCGCGGTGCGGCGCGAACTGGTCAGCACCGGCGCCAAGCTGCTCGCCGCTGAGCACGGCAGCGTGGTGACGCTGCACTGCAGCTTGCCCGAGGCCGATGCGGCGGCGCTGGTTCAACGCCTGGCAGATTTGTCGCATGGTGCGATCGGCTGCGAGCTTGAAGACACCGACCCCGCAGCCTGAAGCACACGAGCCACTACGGTTTTGATAGCTGCTAACGCTTAATGATTAAGCGCTAGAGGCCATTTTTGGCATTATTCTGGTCTACCGACCTACAAGGCGCGTCGCCAAGCCATGGCACAGTGCAAGCACCACCCCGACGGAGTTCACGCCATGCCACCGCACCCCTCACACACCTACGACGCCATCATCATCGGCGCCGGCACGTCAGGCCTCGCCGCACTGAGCGAGCTGAAGAAAAGAACCGACAACTTCCTGATCATCAACGACGGCCCTTACGGCACGACCTGCGCGCGCGTTGGCTGCATGCCGTCCAAGCTGCTGATCGAGGCGGCCAACGCCTACCACCGCCGCCAGAGCTTCGCGGAGTTCGGCATACGCGGCAGCGAAGGGCTGTCGGTCGACTTCCCCGCCGTGATGCAGCGGCTGCGCAAGTTGCGTGACGAGTTTGTCGCCGGCACCATCAAGGTGACCGATGCGTTGGGCGAGCGCAGCATTGCCGGCCGCGCGCGTCTGCAGGGGCCGGACTGCGTCGAGGTGAACGGCAAGCGCCTGCAGACCCGCTCCATCATCATCGCCACCGGCACGCACCCCTTTGTGCCGAAGCCCTGGCAGGCTTTTGGCGACCGCGTGCTGACCACCGACAGCCTGTTTGAACAAGACCGCATCGGCCCCCGGCTGGGCGTGGTGGGGCTCGGGCCGCTGGGCGCCGAACTGGCGCAGGCGCTGGCCCGGCTGGGTGTCGAGGTGAGTGCCTTCGCCACCAAGGACATGCTGGCCGGTCTGAGCGACCCGGAGATCAACGCCGCCTTGCGGACCGCACTGGAAGCCGACATGCGAGTGTTCACAGGAGCCGAGGCGCAACTGGAGGCCACGGAGGGCGGCATCGCGATCACCAGCGGCGGCACGCGCGTTGTGGTGGACCAGGTGCTGGCGGCCGTTGGCCGGCGGCCCAACGTGCAAGGTCTGGGGCTTGAGACGTTGGGCGTGCCGCTGGATGAGCACGGCATGCCGGAGTTCGACACGGGCAGCACACAGGTGGGCGATCTGCGTGTCTTCATTGCTGGTGATGTGAACGGCTACCGCGCCTTGCTGCACGAAGCCGCCGACGAAGGCCACCTAGCCGGCATGAACGCGCTGGCAGAGGAGGTGCGCTGCCACGAGCGCCGCACCAGCCTGGCGATCGTCTTTACCGACCCCGAGGTCGCCGTGGTGGGGGCAAGCGCCGCCAGCCTGGCAGAGGCCGATGTCGAAACCGGCAGCGCCAGCTGTGCCAACCAGGGGCGCGCCCGCGTGGCGCAGCGCAACGCGGGTCGCATCGCGCTCTACGCCAACCGCAGCGATGGAAAATTGCTGGGGGCCGAGCTGTGCGCGCCAGCCGGCGAGCACCTGGCTCACCTGCTGGGCCTCGCGGTTTCGCAGGGCCTGAGCATCCACGACCTGCTCGCCATGCCGATCTACCACCCCGTCATCGAAGAGGGCCTGCGCACCGCGCTGCGCGACGCTTCGCGCAAGCTGCCGGGGCGGCCAGCGTCCGACCTCGCAAACTGCGCACCGATTGGTGCCGCGGCGCTGGAGTAGCGCTTCAGTTTCGGGCGCGGCTGCCGATAACAGCGCATGGACATTGCCCTGACCAACTCCATCCTGCGCATCGCCAGTTCCTCCGCCCAGGCCAACACCGCGCAAGCGGTCGAGCTTGCAGTGCTCAAGAAGGCGCTTGATGTGCAGACCACGGCTGCCACCGCCTTGCTGGACGCGCTGCCCCAGCCCGCGCCGCTCAACTTCGGACCGCTGGGCACGCAGCTCGATACCTTCGCCTAAACCATGTGTCGTGAATGGGAAGTTCGCCTCAGATAGGCGCCGAGAATCGCCGCCATGCCGCGTTGCAAATCCTCTCGATAGCTACGGCTATCGCTGTGGTTTCCGCCTAGCCTGACGACGATTTCGACGCCTTTCCTTTTTCGGCGCACTTCCCACTCACGACACCAGCGCCGCCCATAATTGGCGCGCATGAATTCCCAGAACGAAGACGCCGGCTCCATCACCCGCGTCGCCGGCATCGAAGTCGGCCACTTCACCGACCCGCGCCGCCCTACCGGCTGCACCGTGGTGCTGACGCGCGCCGGTGCGCTGGCGGGCGTGGACGTGCGCGGCGCAGCGCCCGGCACGCGCGAGACCGATTTGCTGGCGCCGGGCAACCTGGTCGAGCAGGTGCACGCCATCGTGCTTGCAGGCGGCAGCGCTTTTGGGCTGGACGCCGCGAGCGGCGCCGCCCGCTGGCTGGAAGAGCGCGGCGTCGGCCTGGATGTCGGCGTGGCGCGCGTGCCCATCGTGCCGGCCGCCGTGCTGTTTGATTTGTTGGTCGGCGACGCCAGCATCCGGCCCGACGCCGCCGCCGGCTACGCCGCTTGTGCCGCCGCTTCCAGCGCGCCGCCGGCCGAAGGCAATGTCGGCGCCGGCACCGGCGCCGCCGTGGGCAAGTTGTTCGGCATGCAGCGAGCCATGAAGGGCGGCATTGGCAGCGCCTCCGTCACTGTCGATGGCGTCACCGTGGGCGCCTTGATTGCCTGCAACGCCGTGGGGGATGTGCTCGACGCCAACACCGGCCAGGTGGTCGCGGGCGCCCGCACCGAAGACGGCCTGGCTTTGCTGGACAGCCGCCGCGCCCTGCTCGGCGGCGAACTGCCGCACGCGCTGCTGCCCGGCACCAACACCACCATTGGCGTGGTGGCCACCGATGCCACACTGAGCGACAAGGCCCAGGCGCAGCGCCTGGCACTGGCGGCGCACGACGGGCTGGCGCGCAGCATCTTCCCGGCGCACACGCAGCTCGACGGCGACACGCTTTTTGCGCTGGCCACCGGCGCATCGGGCAGACACCCGGGCATGCTGCTGCTCGCCGCCATGGCAGCCGAAGCCACGGCACGCGCCACGCTGCGCGCCGTGCAGGCCGCGCAATCCCTCACCACCCCCCAAGGGCTACACCTGCCAGCACTCGCGGACTGGCAGGCGCGCAAAGCCTGAACAAGGCCCCAATGCAGCAAGTCTTTCGCAACACCTTGCTGTCGCTACGCGACCTGCTGGCGTCTGCCGGGCCGCTGGTCGTGCTCGCAGTGGGCCTGCTGGCGCTGGCCTACTGGTGGCTCAACCCCACACCGCCCAGGCAGGTGACGCTCGCCACCGGACCCGCGCAAAGTGCTTACGAGGCCTTTGGCAAGGGCTACCAGCAGGCATTGGCGGCCGACGGCATCAAAGTAGTATTGCTGCCGAGCGAAGGCTCCTCGGCGAATCTGGCACTGCTGCGCAGCGGCCAGGCCGATCTGGCGTTTGTGCAAGGCGGCACGGCGGACCAGCAGGAGCGTGACCAGGACGATCTCGTGTCGCTCGGCAGTCTGTTTGTCGAGCCGCTTTGGCTGTTCTACCGACCAGAGGCCTCGGGCCAACAGGGCGGTCCAAAGCAGCTCGACACCTTGACCCAATTGCGTGGCCTGCGCGTGAACGTCGGCACCGCGGGCAGCGGCGTCCCGAAGCTGATGGAGAAATTGCTGGCAGCCAATGGCATGGCGCCTAGCGATTTGCAGCTCTCGCAACTGGGCCAGACGGACGCCAGCGTGGCCTTTCTTGCTGGCAATCTCGACGTGCTGGTGTTCGCCTCGGCGCCGGAGACGCTGATGGTGCAAATGCTGCTACAAACGCCCGGCGTCACGCTGATGGACTTTCCGCAGCATGAGGCCTACAGCAGGCGTTTCGCGTTCTTGAGCCCGGTGACCCTGCCGCGCGGCGTGGTGGACCTGGCCGGTGACGTGCCGCCGGCCGACGTACGGCTGCTCGCGCCCACCACCGCGCTGCTGGCCCGCACCGAAACCCACCCCGCCCTGCTGCAACTGTTTGCCCAGGCGGGCCAGCGGCTGCACAGCGGCGCCGGCTGGTTCAACCGCGCGCGTGAATTCCCCACTACGCGGCACAGCGAGCTGCCGATAGCCGCTGAAGCCGACCGCGCCATCAACGAACCGGTGCCGTTGCTGCAGCGCTACCTGCCGTTTTGGCTGGCGAACCTGATCGCGCGCATGTGGCTGGTGCTGGGGATTTTGCTGGCGGTCTTGCTGCCGCTGTCGCGCATCGTGCCGCCGCTGTACCAGTTTCGGGTGCGCTCGCGCGTGTTCCGCTGGTACGGACGGCTGCGTGAAATCGAGAACGCCATGGAAGCGGGCAATGCGACTGCGGCTGCGCTGGCAAGGGATTTGAACCAACTGGAAGCGCAGGTGGAAAAGATCAATGTGCCGCTGTCGTATGCCGATGAGTTGTACGCGCTGCGCAACCACATCCAGCTGGTTCGGCAGAAACTGCCTTAGTCATCCAGCGGGCGCCGCAGCGCCCAAACGCGCCCGGACCCGCGTCAGGCCAGGGGCGACGCCCCGCTTTGAAGCTGCCCTGCATCGCGCAGCGCGCGCTCTGTGGCCGGCTGCGTATCCATCAGGCGCAAAGCGCCGCTCAAGACCAATTTGTCGCGCATGCGCCGCGTCATGGATTGCGTGCTGCCATCGGGCGCTGTGAAAAGGAACAGCGTGTTGTGCGGGCTGTTCCAGGTCAGCTGGGTGCGCATCACGCGCCCCGAAGTGTTCAGCTCGACCCATGCCCCGATTTCAAAACCATCGCTCTCTGGCGGCGCCGCCTTGGCTGGCGGCTCCGGATCGTGCGTCAGGTCCGGGCCGTACAACGAAGAAACGCTGCCGTCGCCAAGATCGTCTGGCTCGGCCTCGTACTCATCCCCCCGGGCCTGGCGTTCGTCTGGTTCGGAAGCTTCTGGCAATTCGAAGTCGGGCGCCCGGGCGGCCAGGGCTTCGCGGTGCAGCTCGCCCAGGCGCGAGAGAAAAGCGTCGATTTCGTCGCGCGGCTGGCCGATGTTTTCCAGCTCGGTGCGCAAACGCACCGGCAGCACCATGGCAGCTTCGTCAAGGCGCTCGGGGTTGTCTCGCGCCAGCTGCGGCTGCACGCTCCAGAGCAGCAACGGCAGGATCGCGAGCGCGCTCGTTGCCTCGGGGCTGAGCCTGCCATTGGCATCGGCTGGAGAGCGGGCCACCACCTCCACCCAGGGCCCGTAGGCGAAGTCCACGATATCCTGGGGCGCTCCGGCAAGTTCCGGCATGGCACCGATTTCGTCGGCCACGCGTTCGGCTCGCATTTCGCGCTCTTCTGCAAGCAACAAGGCGCGCTTCTCCTGCTCTTGCTTGGCCTCGAGCTTCTTTTGCTGGGCATCCCAGGCGGCGTGCAGGGCGCGCCGCACCGTCTCGAACGGAGCGGCACTGGTGATTTCTGCCTTGCTCAGATGCGCGACGGCCTGGTCTATCAGCCGCATGAAGCGGCTGAAACCAGGTGCTTCGACATGGGTGAATGCCAGACTGCGCTGGGTGATGTCGTCCAGCAAGCGGCGCGCTGGGTGGTTGGCATCGGTAAAGAAGCGTGCGTCGTGGCGAATGAGCTTGCGCACCGCAGGCTCGAGGTCTTGCACCGCCTGCTGGACCGGCGGCAGCAGACGGGAGTCGCGCGAAATATTTTCGACCATGCGCGCCACCACCTCTGCGCCCATGGGCGCGGCCTCGGCCGCGCCGTACAAGGAACCTGCACTGCTGCGCGCTGCCGCCTGCCCGCTGTGGAGGTAGGCTTGTTGGCTGTTGGCCAGGCGTCCCACGAGGCGCTCGAGCTGCGCGATGTCGTCCATCGCCTCGGAACCACCAGCAGTGGGGTATCGGGCGACGCCAGGGCCGACCATCGGAGATTGCGAAGTGCCATACGCAGACGCGCCTGCGCCTGTCGGTGCGTACACCGCTTGGTACGGGTCTTCCGCGCCGGCCAGCAATTGCCGCAGGATGCCGACGGTGAGCAAATCCTCGTGGCCGCCAGGTGCATAGCCGGAAATGCCAGCATCCTGATAAGCCGAGGGTGGCGCCCAGCCGGAGCGGGACGCACCAAGTGCCCCGCCAGGGCCGCTCCAGCCTGTGCCTGGTGCCTGCTGCGCCTGGGCAGCTCTTGCCCCCCAGCCCACTTGCTCGACACCGTGCTCGCGCAGCCCTTTGACGGCGCGCTCGTACACGCCCACCAGCTGCTGCCCCAGATGCGAGCGCATATGCTGCATCCAGGCCTCGCGCACCGGTGCTATCACCTGGGTGTCGGCGACCACGCGTTGCAGCGCCCGGATGTAGTTTTCCGGCCGCAGCGGGTTGCGCTCTGGCTGCACGCGCGCCAGCCCTTGCGCCGCACTGACGAGACCATTGAGCTGTGCAAGAATTTCTTCGGTGGTGTGCAGCGCCATCTGCTGCGCACGCGAGAGCTCGACTTGCGACTGCACCTCGTCGTCATCGACCAGGCTCAACTCACCAAAATCGAGCGCGCTGGATGCGGCAGGTTTGGGCGCTGGAGAACTGCCGCCTTCGGCAAACATCTCCAGCAGCACCATCGGGTACGCCTTGATCAGCGCCGCCTGGTGCTCCCGCAACATCCGCAGCGCTTCGTTGGCCAGGTCGCGCTTGGCGATTGCGCGCGACTCGGATTCCACCT
This sequence comes from Giesbergeria sp., assembly GCA_034674825.1. GTDB lineage: Bacteria > Pseudomonadota > Gammaproteobacteria > Burkholderiales > Burkholderiaceae_C > Simplicispira. Next base: position 415 of record JAUCDU010000078.1, on the reverse strand, counting down.
TGGCCAGTTCTTCCTGCGTGAAGCGGACGAGCTCCTCCATCACCTGTTCGCCCTCTCGCACGCAAGTGACTACACAAGCCCGAAGTACTGCTCTGGAACGAACCGCAGACAGAGTCATGTGTGTACAGACGCGTAAAAGTTAAAACAAAAGGCGAGTGCTACTTTAGCGCCTTGTAGCGCATGCGATGCGGTCTGGCGCCCTCCTCACCCAATCGCTTTTTCTTATCGGCTTCATATTCTTGATAGTTACCATCGAAGAACGTCCACTGGCTGTCGCCTTCGGCGGCCAGGATGTGCGTGGCAATGCGGTCGAGAAACCAGCGGTCGTGGCTGATGACCAGGACGGTGCCGGCAAACTCAAGCAGCGCGTCTTCCAGGGCGCGCAGGGTTTCCACGTCCAGGTCGTTGGAGGGCT
>JAUCDU010000077.1:0-9240 GCA_034674825.1 Giesbergeria sp. | reverse complement strand
CCGGACGGCACGATTTACCAGCGCCCCTTTGGCGGCCACACCGCCAACTATGGCGAAAAACCTGTACAGCGGGCATGTGCTGCCGCAGACCGTACGGGCCACGCCATGCTGCACACGCTGTACCAGCAGAACGTAAAGGCAAAAACCAACTTTTTCGTGGAATGGATGGCGCTGGACCTGATCCGTGACGAAGAGGGTGACGTCGTCGGCGTCACCGCGCTGGAAATGGAAACCGGTGATCTCTACATCCTGGAAGCCAAGACGGTGCTGATGGCCACCGGCGGCGCAGGACGAATTTTTGCTGCCTCCACCAACGCCTACATCAATACGGGTGACGGCCTCGGGATGGCAGCGCGCGCCGGCATTCCGCTGCAGGACATGGAGTTCTGGCAGTACCACCCGACCGGTGTCGCCGGCGCCGGCGTGCTGCTGACCGAAGGCTGCCGCGGCGAAGGCGCCATCTTGCTCAACAGCAATGGCGAGCGCTTCATGGAGCGCTACGCGCCAACCCTGAAAGACCTGGCCCCGCGTGACTTCGTGTCCCGCTCCATGGCCCAGGAAATCAAGGAAGGCCGCGGCTGCGGACCGAACAAGGACTACGTGCTGCTCAAGCTCGACCACCTGGGCGCCGAGACCATCCACAAGCGCCTGCCTTCGGTGTACGAAATTGGCGTCAATTTCGCCAACGTGGACATCACCAAGGAACCGATTCCGGTGGTGCCCACCATTCATTACATGATGGGTGGCGTTCCGACCAACATTCACGGCCAGGTGGTGACGCACGACGGCACCAGCAGCCACGTTGTCAACGGTTTGTACGCGGTCGGCGAATGCTCCTGCGTGAGCGTGCATGGCGCCAACCGCCTGGGCACCAATTCGCTGCTTGATCTGCTCGTGTTTGGCAAAGCTGCGGGGCGTCATATCGTCGAATTCAATGCCCGCAACGCACAGCACAAGCCTATGCCCAAGGATGCGGCCGACCGCACCCTGGAGCGCCTCAACCAGCTCGAGAATTCCACGGGCGGCACGTACTCTCAAGACTTGGCCGGCGACATTCGCGCGACCATGCAACAGCATGCCGGTGTGTTCCGTACGCAGGCCAGCATGGATGAGGGCGTGGTCAAGGTCGCTGCGCTGCGCGAGCGCGTCGCAAGCGTCGAGTTGAAAGACAAATCCAAGGTCTTCAACACAGCGCGCATTGAAGCGCTGGAGGTAGACAACCTGATCGAAGTGGCACAGGCCACGATGGTGTCTGCCGCAGCCCGCAAGGAATGTCGCGGCGCGCATATGGTGGACGACTACGACCACGGCGCCGACCACCCCACCGCACCACTTGGCCGCGACGACGTGAACTGGCTCAAGCACACGCTGTGGCACAGCGCGAGCAACTCGCTCACTTACAAGCCCGTGACCCTCAAACCCCTGACGGTTGAGAGCGTTCCGCCCAAGGTCCGCACATTCTGAAGACCCGGCCGCCCCACGAGAAAAGCACCATGCAAAAACGCACCTTTCAGATTTACCGCTACGACCCGGACAAAGATTCCAAGCCGTATATGCAGACCGTCGAGATCGAACTGGACGGCCACGAACGCATGCTGCTGGACGCGCTGATCAAACTCAAGGCGCAAGATCCTGCGCTGTCGTTCCGCCGCTCCTGCCGCGAAGGCGTTTGCGGCTCGGACGCCCTGATCGTGGACATGACGCAGTTCTTCAAGCAGTACCACTCGATCAAGCCCTATCTGATCAACGACGACATTCCGCCGGAGAAGGAGCGCCTGCAGTCACCCGAACAGCGCGAAGAGCTCGACGGCCTGTACGAGTGCATCTTGTGCGCCAGTTGCTCAACCGCCTGCCCGAGCTTCTGGTGGAATCCGGACAAATTCGTCGGACCAGCGGGCTTGCTGCAAGCCTACCGCTTCCTTGCCGACAGCCGCGACCAGGCTTCGGGCGAGCGCCTGGACAACCTGGAAGACCCGTACCGGCTGTTTCGCTGCCACTCGATCATGAACTGCGTGGACGTGTGCCCCAAGGGGCTCAATCCGACGCGTGCCATCGGCAAGATCAAGGAGCTGATGGTGCGTCGCGCCCTCTGACACCCTTCGCTATGCAGGCCGCCATCGCTGACACCTCCCCTGCTCTGCTGGACACCAGGGCGCTAAGCAAACTGCACTGGCGCTGTCGGCGCGGCCTGCTGGAGAACGACCTGTTCATTGAACAGTTCTTTCTTCGCCATGAGAGCGCGCTCACCACTTTTCATGCGGAAGGTCTGGCCCTGTTGATGGATCTGGCCGACAACGACCTGCTGGACTTGCTGCTGCGCCGTAAGGAGCCTGCCGACGCACTGGATCAGCCGGCCGTCCACACCGTGCTGCACATGCTGCGGCAAGGCGGCGCCATTCCCCGCCCAGTTGGCTGAAGACCGCCCCGCACACCCCATTCAACTGCAATCCCACCCAAAGGAATCGAACAATGAAGCTCGCTGACAACAAAGCTACTCTGAACTTCAGCAATGGCGCTCCCAGCGTAGATTTGCCCGTGTACCAAGGCAGCATCGGGCCCGATGTCATCGACATTCGCAAGCTCTACGGGCAGACGGGCATGTTCACCTACGACCCGGGATTTCTCTCGACCGCGGCCTGCCAATCGTCCATCACCTACATCGATGGCGACAAGGGCGAGTTGCTGTACCGCGGCTACCCGATTGAGCAAATTGCCACGCAGTGCGACTATCTCGACACCTGCTATCTGCTGCTCAACGGCGAACTGCCCGACGCCACGCAGCGCGGCGACTTCCACAAGCTCGTCATCAACCACACCATGGTGGCTGAGCAAATGCAGTTTTTCCTGCGTGGCTTCCGCCGCGACGCGCATCCGATGGCCATCCTGACGGGCCTGGTGGGCGCGCTGTCGGCCTTCTACCACGACAGCACCGACATCAACAATCCGCGCCACCGCGAGATCTCTGCCATCCGCATGATTGCCAAGCTGCCTACGCTGGTCGCGATGGCCTACAAGTACGGCGTCGGCCAGCCGTACATGTACCCGCGCAACGAGCTCTCGTATGCCGGCAACTTCCTGCGCATGATGTTCGGCACGCCTTGCGAAGACTATGTGGTCAACCCGGTGCTCGAGCGCGCACTCGACCGCATCTTCATCCTGCACGCCGACCACGAGCAGAACGCCTCCACCTCCACGGTGCGCCTGTGCGGCTCGTCGGGCACGAACCCGTTCGCCGCGATTGCTGCTGGCGTGGCCTGCCTGTGGGGCCCCGCGCACGGCGGTGCGAACGAGGCCTGCCTGAACATGCTCGATGAAATCCAGGCGCAAGGCGGCATCTCCAAGGTCGGCGAGTACATGGAGAAGGTGAAGGACAAGAACTCCGGCGTCAAGCTGATGGGTTTTGGCCACCGCGTCTACAAAAACTACGACCCGCGTGCCAAGCTGATGCAGGAAACCTGCAACGAAGTTCTGGCCGAACTGGGCCTGGAAAACGATCCGCTGTTCAAGCTGGCCAAGGAAGTCGAGCGCATCGCCCTGGAAGACGACTACTTCGTTTCCCGCAAGCTCTATCCCAACGTCGACTTCTACTCGGGCATCGTGCAGCGCGCCATCGGCATCCCGGTGAACCTGTTCACCGGGGTGTTTGCTCTCGCACGCACCGTGGGCTGGATTGCCCAGCTCAATGAAATGATCAGCGACCCGGAGTACAAGATCGGCCGCCCGCGCCAGCTCTACACGGGCTCGGTGCGCCGCGATATTGGCGCCGCCAAATAAGCAACCGCACCTCCGCAGTGCCCCAGAAAAGCCCGCCGCGCCCCGGCGGGCTTTTTCAATGGGGCTCTCAAATGGGCTTTCAATGGGCTGTGCCAGCCCCTTTGCCGCCAAAGCGCTCGCGGTAAGCCTGCGGCGCAATACCCAGCCTTCGCACGAACAGCTGACGCAGCGCCTGCTCGGACCCCAGCCCCACGCGTGCAGCAACCGTCTTGAGCGGCAGGCCCACTTCTGACTCCAGCAGCTGCTTGGCGGCCTCAAGCCGGGCCGACTCGACAAACGCCGAGGGGCTCTGACCGGTCTCTTGCTGAAAAACGCGGCGAAAGTGCCGCTCGCTCATCGCGGCCTGCGCCGCCATCTGGGCCAGGTTGAGCCGCTCATCCAAGTGCGCCAGCATCCATTGCTGCACGGCCCTCACGCCGCCGTGCGCGGTACTCTGCGTGGCCAGTGGCACGCTGAACTGCGACTGCCCGCCCGGCCGCTTGAGGTACACCACCAGGTCGCGGGCAACTTCAAGCGCCAGAGCATGGCCAAAATCCTCTTCCACCACGGCCAGCGCCAAATCAATGCCAGCCGTGACACCGGCCGAAGTCCAAAGATGGCCGTCGCGCACATAGATCGCATCGGCATCCACCGCGACGCGCGGATGGCGCTGCTGCAGTGCTGCGGCCACGCTCCAATGCGTGGCCGCCCTTCGGCCGTCAAGCAGACCAGCGGCGGCAAAGACGAAGCTGCCCGAGCACAGCGCAATCATGCGCGGCACCTTGGGCGCTACGCGCGCTGCCCAATTCACCAGTTCGAGGGAAGACGCCAGTACCTGCTCGATGTTGCGCGCCCCCACCAGCACCACCGTGCAGCCGGCGTCACCGGCTTCAAGCTCTGCCAAGGTGTGGGTCGCGTCGAGCGCCATGAGGGTATCGGATGGCACGGCGCCGCGGCGTGCCGCGACCACGCGCACGGTGTAGCCGTCGGGGCGTCCATGCTGGCGCAAATGCACGTTGGCGTAGTCGAACACCGACATCGGCCCGACAGCCTCAAGCGCCTTGAAGCCGGGATAGACGACGAGGTCGACGCGGTGCGGGCCGGGATGGTGGTGGTCCATGGCGTTGGGCTTGTGGCAGGAAAGGTCGAGGGAAGTGCCGACGATCAGGCTGCGGCCGTCGGCTGCGTGCTGCACGTGGCCGAGCCCCATTGTCCGTTCATATCCGGACAAAGCGGGCCGCTCAGCGGCCACAGCCTTCGCTCAGAGGCCCCCAGGGCGTACAGTGGTCTCATCTTGCCCTGTATGCATCGGCGCCACCGCCGCTCATGCAGCGGCCCTTCCCCCAACACCTCCCGAAAGAACGCCATGAAATCCCGCGCCGCTGTTGCCTTTAAGGCTGGAGAACCCCTGCAAATCGTTGAAATTGACGTGGCCCCGCCGCAAAAGGGCGAGGTACTGGTCAAGATCACCCACACCGGCGTCTGCCATACCGACGCCTTCACCTTGTCGGGGGACGACCCGGAAGGCATCTTCCCCGCCGTACTGGGCCACGAAGGCGCGGGCATCGTGATCGAAGTGGGCGAAGGCGTGACCAGCGTGCAGCCGGGCGACCATGTGATTCCGCTCTACACCGCGGAATGCGGCGAATGCCTGTTCTGCAAGAGCGGCAAAACCAACCTGTGCGTCGCGGTGCGCGCCACCCAGGGCAAGGGCGTGATGCCCGACGGAACCACGCGCTTCAGCTACAAGGGCGAGCCTCTCTACCACTACATGGGCTGCAGCACCTTCAGCGAATACACCGTGGTAGCTGCGGTTTCGCTGGCCAAGATCAATCCACACGCCAATCCCGAGCAGGTGTGTCTGCTGGGCTGCGGCGTGACCACGGGCCTGGGCGCCGTCAAGAACACCGCCAAGGTACAGGAAGGCGACAGCGGGGCCGTATTCGGCCTGGGTGGCAGTGGCCTGGCCGCCATCCAGGGCGCAAAGCTGGCCAAGGCCGGGCGCATCATCGCCATCGACACCAACCCCGCCAAATTCGACCTCGCCCGCACGTTCGGCGCTACCGATTGCGTCAACCCGAAGGACTACGACAAGCCGATCCAGCAGGTCATCGTCGAGATGACCGGCTGGGGCGTGGACCACAGCTTCGAGTGCATCGGCAACGTCGAAGTCATGCGCGCTGCGCTGGAGTGCGCGCACCGCGGCTGGGGCCAGTCGGTGGTCATCGGTGTGGCGGGAGCAGGCAAGGAGATTTCCACCCGCCCATTCCAGCTGGTCACCGGCCGCAAATGGCTGGGCTCAGCGTTTGGCGGCGTCAAGGGCCGCAGTGAACTGCCCGGCATGGTGGAAGACGCCATGAGCGGCAAGATCCAGTTGGCGCCCTTTGTGACGCACACCATGGGGCTTTCGGACATCAACAAAGCCTTTGATCTCATGCACGCAGGCAAGTCGATCCGCTCCGTGGTCATCTATTGAACCGGCATCGGGCTGGAATTTTCAGTAATTTTTATAGTCAAAAGGGCCTCTAGCGCTTTATCCATAAGCCTCTCAAGCTATTTTTTTAGGAGTTTTCATGTCCCACCCCACCCTTGAATTGCTCAGTGCCCACGCCTGCTTTGGCGGCGAGCAGCGCTTCTACCAGCACAACTCGCGCGAGATTGGCCTGCCGATGAAGTTCTCGGTTTACCTGCCGCCGCAGGCGCTACAGGGTGAAAAGGTGCCGGCGCTGCTGTATCTGGCCGGCCTCACCTGCGACGAGAAAACCTTCATGGAGAAGGCAGGCGCCCAACGGCTGGCGTCCGAGCTGGGCCTGGCTCTGGTCGCGCCCGATACCAGCCCGCGCGGCGCCAACGTTCCGGGCGAGGCCGATGCCTGGGATTTCGGTGTCGGCGCCGGCTTCTACCTCGACGCGACGCAGGCGCCCTGGAAGCAACACTGGCGCATGGAGAGCTACCTCACAGGCGAGCTGATGCCGCTTCTGGCCGAGCAGTTGGCAATCGACAAAGCACGCATCGGCGTCTTCGGCCACTCGATGGGCGGGCACGGTGCGCTGACGCTTGCGCTGCGCCACCCGACGCTGTTCCGATCGGTTTCGGCCTTCGCGCCAATCTGCGCGCCCAGCCAGTGCCCCTGGGGTGAGAAGGCGTTTACGGGCTACCTGGGGCCGGACCGCAGCACGTGGTCGGCACACGATGCCACCAGCCTGATGCAAGCCTGCGAGCAAGCACCGTTTCCGGCCGGCATCCTGATCGACCAGGGGCTTGGCGACAAGTTTCTGGCCGAGCAGCTGCATCCTCAGCTGTTGGAGGCTGCCTGCGCACAACTGGGCCAACCACTCACCGTACGGCGCCATGCCGAGTACGACCACGGCTATTACTTCGTGCAGTCTTTTGTCGCTGACCACCTGGAGCACCACGCGCGCCAGCTCGCGTAGCACGTCCCGCGCAGCAGCGCGGTGGCATTAAGTCGCTCTTAAGCCGCCAGCGCGAGACTGCGCGCCATGTACCTTCCCCTGCGTCTCGGCGCGTTAATTCGAATTGCGCCGCCTTCAGCGGGCGAGCGCACGGCAGCATCGTCGCGCCCCTCCGCAGTTGTCGTGCTGCCGATCGCCTTGTGGCTCGCAACCGTATGCAATTGGCCGCTTTGGCGCGCGCTGGCCGACACCACTGCCTCTGGCGCTACCGCACACGGCTGGCTCTTTCTGGTTGGTTTTGCGCTGTTGATTGGTGCGGGTAACGCGGCGCTGCTGACCCTCTTTGCGTGGCGCTGGACGCTCAAGCCGATTGGCACATTGCTGATTCTCGCTGCGGCATTCGGCGTCTATTTCATGCTCAGCTATGGCATTGCCATTGACGCCAGCATGCTGCAGAACGTGTTTCAGACCGATCTGCGCGAAAGCGCTGACTTGCTGTCATGGCGCATTCCGGCAACTGTCCTTGTGTTGGCCACGCCGCCACTGTGGTGGCTCTGGCGCAAGCCTCTGGCGCGTGTATCAGGGCTGCGGCAGGTGGGGCGCAATGCAGCCCTGCTGCTTGCCTGTATTGGCGTGCTTGTGGCCAGCGTGCTGCTGGTGTTCCAGGAGTTCTCCTCGACCATGCGCAACCAGCCCCAACTGCGCTATCTGATCAATCCACTGAACACCGTGTATGCGCTGGGCAATCTGGCGACAAGCCCGCTGCGCATGGACACGCACACCTTGCTGCCACTGGGACGCGACGCAACGCTTGGCGCGAGCTACGCCCACCAGACCAAGCCTCCGCTGCTGGTGCTGGTCGTGGGAGAAACCGGGCGCAGCGGCAACTTTGGCCTGAACGGCTATGCGCGCGACACCACCCCACTCCTCTCGGCGCGCAAGGACTTGGCCAGCGCGCGCAACGCCTGGTCGTGCGGCACCAGCACCGCTACGGCCCTGCCCTGCATGTTTTCGCATTTGGGCAAAAGCGACTTTGAATCGCGCAAGAACAACCATGAGAACCTGCTCGATGTGCTCTCACATGCCGGCCTCGCAGTGCTGTGGCTGGACAACCAATCAGGCTGCAAGGGTGTTTGCGCGCGCGTGCCTTCGGCCAGCACGACGGCCTTGCTGGACCCCACGCTGTGCGCGGGCGGCGAGTGCCTGGATCCGATCCTGCTCAAGGACTTGGATGCGCGCCTTGCCGCCCTCCCGCCAGAGCGGCGCGCACGCGGAACCGTCGTGGTGCTGCACCAGATGGGCAGCCATGGACCAGCATACGCGCGCCGGTCGGCGCAAGCACTCAAAAAATTCCAGCCAGAATGCCATTCCAATGCCTTGCAGGACTGCAGCCAGGCCGAAGTGGTCAATGCGTACGACAACAGCATTGTCGAAACCGATGCCTTCCTGAATGCCACCTTGCAATGGCTTCAACAACAACAAGGCCGTGCGGAGACCGCCCTGATATACGTCGCTGACCATGGCGAATCCCTGGGCGAGCACAACATCTACCTGCACGGCCTGCCCTATGCTATTGCGCCCGACGTCCAGAAGCATGTCCCGTGGATTACCTGGCTCTCGCCTTCCATGCAGACGCGCTCGGGCTTGGCCATCGACTGCCTCCAGCACGACCTGGCTGAGCGGCACATTACGCAGGACAATTATTTCGCTTCCGTACTGGGCCTGATGGACGTGCAGACGTCGGCCTACCAAGACGATCGCGACGTGTTCCGTAGTTGCCGACATCGCTCCTGAGAACGCGTTTTAAAGCCCTCCGTGCGTCAGCGCCACCAGCAGGCTGCCACCGAGCAGCCGCGCTTCCCAGCGCATCGCTTGCCAGGCTGAAACCCCATGGCGCTCAACGCGCTCGTACAGCAGGCAGCCGGCCACTATCGACAATGCAAAGGCGACAAACAAGCCAACCGCCTGGGGGCCTGCCTGTTCCGGCCAGATATGTCCGAATGCAGCGTTCACGGCCAGGCACACAGGAAAGTGCACCAGAAACACCGAGTAGGCGCGCGTCCCCACCCATGCC
>JAUCDU010000076.1:0-9245 GCA_034674825.1 Giesbergeria sp. | reverse complement strand
CTGTAGCCCTGGCTCCACCAGACTTCGCCGCTGGCGATGCCGGGCAGGAAGCGCTGTTGCTGTTCGGCATTGCCAAAGCTCATGATGACGGGCGCCACCATCACCGGGCCAAAGGGGACGATGCGCGGCGCACCCGCGAGCGCGCATTCCTCCTCGAACAAATGCTTTTGCACGGCGGTCCAGCCAGGGCCGCCAAACTCCTTGGGCCAACCGAAGGTCAGCCAACCCTTTTTGCCCAGAATCTTGGCCCAACCCTGCATGTCCTCGCGTGTCAGACGCAGGGCGTTGTGCACCTTGTGGGCAATGTCCTTGGGCAAGTTGGCCTGCACCCAAGTGCGGACGTCTTCGCGAAATTTCTGTTCTTCGGGCGTGAATGCGAGATCCATACGGCAAGTCTCCTGTGAGTCCGCTTTTGTAGCACGGTCGTTCGTTTTAACCCTGTCCGGGCGGCGACACGCTCAGGCCCAGCTCGGTGCACAGCAGCTGCACCGTCGCCTGCAGTTGCGCGACCTGGATTTCCAGCTGAGCGACGCGCTCGCCCAGCGCGCTCGCCTGTGGCGCAGCAAGGGGCTGCGTCAAGTCCACCGGGCCGCACAACAGGTGCATCCAGCGCGATTCACGGGTGCCCGGTGCGCGCGGCAGCAGCACCGCCAACGGCCCGCCTTTTTCTTCAGAGCGCTCCTGCAGTTCGTCAAGAAACGCTTCGACGGAAGAGACGTCGGCAAACCGGTACCAGCGCTCGGCATTGGTGCGCAGCTCGGCTGCCGTCTGTGGGCCGCGCAGCATCAGCAGCCCGAGCAGCACTGCGGACTGCTCAGGCACGCCCACCCCACGCTGGAAATTGTGCTCATAGCGGGTCGTGCGGGAACCGCTGCCTTCAAACACCAGTCCGGCCTCGCGCAGGGATTCAAGCGCTCCAAGCACCTCTGCATCGCTTAGTTGCATGACGGGTTCGCGCGTCGTTTTCTGGTTGCAGCCCGCCACCAGGCTGCTGAGCGAGAGCGGGTAGCTGTCGGGCACGGTGCGGGCTTTTTCCATCAACGTCGCGAGTACGCGGGCTTCAATGTCGGTGAGCGGTTGGGCCTGGGCGTCAAAAGGCATGGCGATAATTCGAGAGATGAAGAACATCGTCATTCTCATCTCTGGCAGCGGCTCCAACATGGCGGCCATCGTGCGTGCTGCACAGAGCGAAGACTGGGAGCGGCGAATGGACGTGCGGATCGCCGCGGTACTCAGCAACCGGGCCGACGCAGCGGGCCTGGCGTTTGCGCAGGAGCGCGGCATTGCCACGCAAGTGCTCAGCCACAAAGACTTCGATGCACGCGAGGGCTTTGACACCGAACTGGCGCGCCGTATCGATGCGTACGCGCCCAAGCTGGTGGTGCTGGCCGGATTCATGCGCATCCTGAGCGCAGGCTTCGTGGACCACTACGCCGGGCGGCTGCTCAATATCCACCCTTCGCTGCTGCCGGCTTTTCCAGGCATGCACACGCACGAGCGCGCGCTTGCCGCCGGTTGCAAGTTTGCCGGCGCTACCGTGCACCAGGTCACGAGTGAACTTGATGTCGGACCGATTCTTGAGCAAGCGGTGGTGCCGATTCTTGCCGACGACACCGCCCAGACGCTCGGGGCGCGCGTGCTGACGCAGGAGCACCTGATTTACCCGCGCGCAGTGCGTCGTTTCTTCGAGCCGCGCCCGATTGCCTAAAGCGTGCTGTGCACTTCGGCCTGCGTGGCCAGCAGCGCCGCTTTTGCTTGCGCGGCCTGTTCCCGGTTGACGGGGTGCGCCACCACCACCCAGCGGTTGGCGCGCAAGGCCGAACGCAGCTGGCTGATCAGCATGATGTGGTCTGGCCGCAAGGCAATCAGCCCGGCTACCATTAGCCCAAAGGTGATGCCAAAGCCCACGATGGCAACAAAGGCCACGGCGGGACTGCCGGCGATGAGTGGGTTGTCGGCACGCGACAACCACAGAAAAAGCGCCAGCCCCAGCACGGCACCGGCCACCGCGCCCAGCAGGTGGGTGCGTACCAGTGTTCGCGCCAAGCCGGCAGATTCAGGCTCCGCCGCGCGGCCGAAAAGATCACGGTGCGACGGCTCGACATCCCCGGGCCGCAGCAGACGTACTTGGGCTCTGGTGAGACCGGCGCCGTTGCGCAGTTGCTCCAGGCCGGCTTCGGCGGCTGCGCGCACGGGGTAGATGCCGGCAACTTTGGTCAGAGAGCGTTCGCCGAACAAGCCGTGCAGGAAATGGTCCATGTGTGTCTCCTTCTTGCGCCAAGCGCTTGCCGCTTGCCGCTTTCGAGAAGCCGCTGCGAAAACACTGGCGACCCCCATCCCTGAAGGTAAGCTGCGGGCTGATCAAGGGATGTAGGACGGCGGGGACGGGCCGGGTAGTTGCGGCGCCCCGGCGAGTGGATCGGCGCGCGAATGGGACAATCGCCCCATGCATCCCAACGCCCTGATAGAAGCCTGCGCACAACTTGTGCGCCAAGCCCTCACCTTCGAGCACCCGGCCGACGCCGTGGTCTCGCGATTCTTCCGCGACAACCGAGGCCTGGGCCAGCGCGAGCGCGCCGCCCTTGCGGAAACCACCTACACCGTACTGCGCAAGAAACTGCTGTTCGACCACATGGCGCCTTCGGGCTCTGGCCCGCGCGAGCGCCGTCTCGCGATCCTCGGCTACGCCCATTGGCAGGACGAAGAAGCCCGGCGCAGCAACCCCAAGGCGCTGCATGGGGCGCGCGACTTCTTGCTGGGGGCCCTGAATGAGCGTGAACGCCAATGGCTGGAGCAGTGCGACGCGGTGGTCGAGGCCGACCTGCTCGAGCGCCATAGGCACAATCTGCCAGAGTGGCTGGTGGCGCCGCTCAAGGCGCAACTGGGCGACGCTTTCTGGCCAGAGGTCATGGCGCTGTCGCAAAGCGCCCCGCTCGACCTGCGGGTCAATGTTTTCAAGGAAAAAAGGCAGCTAGCGCAGGAGGAGCTTGCGAAAGCAGCTATCAAAACTGAAGTAACGCCGTACTCGCCCTGGGGCCTGCGCGCGGTGGGCAAGCCCCAGCTCTCGAAATTGCCGGTTTTTGTGCGCGGCGCGATCGAGGTGCAGGACGAAGGCTCGCAGCTGCTCGCCCTGCTGGTGGACGCCAAGCGCGGCGAGATGGTGGTTGATTTTTGTGCTGGCGCCGGCGGCAAGACGCTGGCGCTCGGCGCCAGCATGCGCAGCACCGGGCGGCTGTACGCCTTTGACGTGTCGGCCCACCGGCTCGATGCGCTCAAACCGCGCCTGGCACGCAGTGGCCTCTCGAATGTGCATCCCGCGGCCATCGCCCATGAGCGTGACGAGCGCATCAAGCGCCTGGCGGGAAAAATTGACCGTGTGCTGGTCGATGCGCCTTGCTCGGGGCTGGGCACGCTGCGCCGCAACCCCGACCTGAAGTGGCGCCAGACGCCAAAGGCCCTCGAGGAGCTGGTGGTCAAGCAGGCGGCCATCCTGGAAAGCAGCGCGCGCCTGCTGAAATCCAGCGGCCGTCTGGTGTACGCCACCTGTAGCGTGCTGCCCCAGGAAAACGAAGCCATTGCCGAAGCTTTTGCGCTTCAACATCCGGAATTTACGCAGCTCGATGTCGGCGAACTGCTGGCGCAACTCAAGGTGCCCGACGCGGCCATGCTGTGCAGCGGCGGGGAAACCGGTACCCGCTACCTGCGCCTGTGGTCGCACCGCCACAAGACCGATGGCTTTTTTGCCGCCGTGTGGCAGCGGACCTGATCCACGCGCAGGCGCACGCGACGCCCAGATTTGCGTGCGCGCCACAGTGCGACCCTACAAAGGGTTACACCGCAGCCTTGAACGACCGATCGTCCACTATCATGGATCAATAGTCCTGCCTAAATCATTGATGTGAAAAGAGTTTGCCTTGTCTTCCCTCTACCTGGAGCATTTTCGGCTGAGTGAAGCGCCCTTTGGGATTACGCCCAATGGGAAATTCTTTTTCGAAGGACAAGCCCGGGGCGCCATCCTGGACGCGCTGGAACACGCCGTGCTGGACGACGACGGCATCATCACGGTAGTGGGCGAGGTGGGCAGTGGCAAAACCATGCTGTGCCGCATGCTGGCCGAGCGCATGCCGCGCGATCGGGTCGACCTGGTTTACCTGGCCAATCCTTCGTTTGACCCACGGGAAATTCTTCAATCCATGGTGGCCGATTGGGGCCTGCAGGTGCCCAGCGGGCAGCCGCTGGTGCTGGCCATCCAGGCCGCCTTGCTGGAGCGCCATGCGCAAGGCCGGCGCGCCGTGGTGCTGATCGACGAGGCACAGGCCATGCCGCCCGAGTCGCTGGAGGAAGTCAAGCTCCTGTCCAATCTGGAAACCGCGCAGCGCAAGCTGCTGCAGATCGTACTGTTCGGCCAGCCTGAGCTCGACGACCTGTTGGCGCAGCCACGACTGCGCCAGGTGCGCGACCGCGTGGTGCACCGGTTTGACCTGCAACCCCTGAACGCTCCCGATGCGGCCGCTTACATCGACCATCGCTTGCGCCGCGCCGGATGGCAAGGGGGTGCGCTGTTCGAACCCAAGGCCTTGCGCCAGTTGGTCGAGGCCTCTGGTGGACGGATCCGCGCCATCCATTTTCTTGCCGACAAGGCCTTGCTGGCCGCATTTGCGCAAGGTGACCGCATGGTCGGGCGCGACCATGTACGCATGGCCGTCGGAGAATTTCGGGCTGGCAGCCCAGCGGCAACCGGGGCGTTTCGCCCGGCCGCGGGCCGCAAACGCGTGCTGTCGTGGTCGGCCATCGCCTTGGCAGGTGTTGGGCTGGGGCTCGCTGTTGGCTATGGCATGGGCCAACGCAGTGGAGCCAGTACAGCGCCGTTGGCATTGGCCGCCACGCCATTGACTGCACCTGAGCCGGCACCAGCCAAAGCCGTGGTGGCCTCGCCGGAAGCTGCGGCGGATGCACCTGCAAGCGCAGCCAGCACTGTGGTGGCGCTCGAAACGCGTTCCCAGCCCCAGGTGGCAGCGGCACCCCCGGTAGCGCCTGTGGTCTCGCCTGCCGCTGCTGCGCCGGCACCCGCTCCTGATTCACTTGCAGGCGCTCAGGTGTTGGCCCAAGGGACGCTGGCAGCGCGCTACGACCACCTGGCAGCGCCGCTGCGAGACGCCGTGCTGCAGACCCGTTCCGTTTTTGATGACCCCGCCCAGGAGTTCTGGGTCTTGCAGATCGGCATTGCCCGTGATGCGGCCGGTGCGCAGCGCCTGCTTGTCCGCGCGCAGGAGGCGGGCGGCCCGGTCTGGCTGCAGGACAGACAGTACGGCGACCCGGTCACAAACCTTACAGGACGCTGGGCGGTATACACCGGGCACTACGCATCCCGGGCAGCCGCCCTGCAAGCAGTCGATAAACTGCCGGCGCAAACCAAGGTGTATCGCCCGCTGGTCCGTACACTGGGTCGTCTGCGGACCGAGTCTTATCCTGAGCGTGCGCCTACATGAACCGATTCTTTCCCATGACGCCCTTGTTCTTCCTGTTGCGCGCTTTTTTGCGTCGGCCTGCGCCGCTGGCCTGTCTGGCATTTGCGCTGACAGGTTGTGCCGTCACGCCGCCGACACCCGGCCCTGGTCATTTGCGCCCCAGCACCGCTGCGCCCGGAGCGCCGCCCCCTCTGGTGGATGCGCCGCTACTGCCGCCGCCACCCAACCCCGGGCGCAAGCGCGCCGAAGTGTTTTCGGTCAGTGTGCACAACGTCGACATCCGCAACCTGCTGTTTGCTATCGCTCGCGATGCCCATCTCAATCTGGACGTGCACCCTGATCTGGTGGGTACCGTCAGCATCAACGCCATCGACCAGACGCTGACGGAAATCCTCGACCGCGCGGCGCTGCAGGTCAACATGCGCTACGAGATGGAAGGGCGCAACCTGTTCGTGATGCCCGACTCGCCAGTGCTGCGGCACTACCGGGTCGATTATCCGAATGTGGCACGCGAGGCACGCAGCGCCGTCAGTGCCAGCACCAGCATCGGTGGCGCGGGCGCCGCGGGAGGCAACAGCTCCAGCAGTTCGCTGGCGAACACGTCGAACAACAAATTCTGGGAAACGCTGACGCAAAACATCCGCGACCTGCTGCGCGAGACCGACAAGGTGCTTCCCGAAGGGACGGAGGGCGCTGCTGCCCCGGTTGCCCCGGTTACGGCGACACCAGCAGTCCCGGCGTCCACTGCGGCAGGTGCTCCCAGTGCTGCAGCTGTAGTGGCCCAGCCCGCGGCAGCGCCGGCACGGTTTCGGGAGTCGGCATCGGTCATCGCCAACCCGGAGACGGGCGTGATTTCCGTGCGCGCCACCTACCGCCAGCACATGCGGGTGCGCGAATTCATGGACCGGGTCATGACCAGCGCCGGCCGGCAGGTCATGATCGAGGCCACCATCGTCGAGGTGAATCTCTCGGATGACTACCAGCAAGGCATTAACTGGACGCTGTTCCGGCGCGGCCTGCCGCTGTTTCAAGTCGGCCCTGCCGGCAGTTCAATGCCGTCCGGCGTGCCGGTCAGCGGCATCATCCCCAGCATGGCGGCTTTCACGCCAACCTACAAAAGTGCCAGCGGGTTGACACAAATCGCCGCCGCCCTGCGCCTGCTGGAGTCGTTTGGCAACACCAAGGTGCTCTCGAGTCCGAAGATCAGTGCGCTCAATAATCAGGCGGCTCTGCTCAAGGTGACCGAAGATTTGGTGTACTTCACGCTGGCAGCCAACTTCACTCCGGGTCAGTCCGGTTCAGCACCCACGTTCACCATCACCTCCACGCCCAACACCGTCTCGGTAGGGCTGGTCATGAGTGTCATGCCGCAGGTGAGCGAGTCCGATCAGGTGACGTTGGTGCTGCGCCCGACCTTGTCGCGCGTAGTGGGCTACATCGAGGACCCGGCGGTGCCCATTTATTTGGCGCAGGCGCGTGCAGGCGGGATCGATGTGTCTGAAGTCACCAGCCGTATTCCACAAATCCAGACGCGGGAGATGGAGTCTGTGATGAAGGTACGTTCGGGCGACATCGCTGTGCTCGGTGGCCTGATGCGCGAGGAAGTGTCCGGCAGCACCGATCAGACGCCCATCGTCGGCAGCCTGCCTGGAATTGGCGAGCTGTTCAAGTACAAAAAGCGCGCCAATGCCAAAAGCGAACTGGTCATCTTTCTGCGCCCCACGGTGGTCACCAGCGCCAGCCTGACGGGCGATTACCAGGCCTTTGAACCTCAACTCACCGAGGCACTGCGCGCCATGCCCGAGCGCATGCCCAATGCTCTGCGTGATGATTCGGGCGCGGGGAAGCAACCGTGAGCCTGTTGCTTGACGCTCTGAAGCGCAGCGAGCAGCGCCCGCTGACGCTGGCTCTGGCTGACGATCTCCCGACGCCGTCGGCGCAGCCAGAGGCCACCTCGTCAGCCCAAGCTCCCGAGCTACCGCCCGTGGGCACCCCCCACGCGCCCGCTACAGCCGCGTCCGCGCGTCCTGTGGCGGCTGATGCCGCTCGCCAGGCCGCGCAAGCCATGGTGGGTGCGACGACGCCCTCCCCTACACCGGCGCCCGAGAAGCGGGTGCGCACCTTGATTTTGAGCTTGCTGATCGGGCTGGCACTTGCGGTGGTGAGCTGGTTTGGCTGGGAATACTGGCAGTCGTCTCAGCGGTCCATGTTGGCGGTGACCATGCCTGCCGCACAGCCTGCGGGTGGTGCGACGGCCGTGCCAATGCCTGTGGACGCTGCGACGCCGACAGATGGCGAGGCCGCTACAGACCCAAGCTCCGCCGCCCTGCCCGTCGGGGGCGATGCGCCCGATACCGCTCCCGATGTCACCGCGCCAGCGGTGGTGGGCGCCACGCAGCCGCCAGGTGACCAGTTCGCGGTTGACGCTGCCTCAGGCGCTGCTCAAGCCGCCGCACCCACGCCCCAAGCTGCGCTGCCTGCGCCCAAATCCCTGACCAACGCGCACACCGCAGGTGAAAAGAGCTTGCAGGCAAAGTCCAAAGCCGCCCCTACGACTTCAGAACCGGCGCCAGCCGCCAGTCCGGCAGTCGCTGCTACCGTCCAGCCGCCAGCCGCTGTCGCTTCGACAAATGCATCGCCGCCGCCTTCGGCCGCAGCGCCCACGGCACCCTTTGGCGGCGCTGTGGCTGCATCCGGCCGCACAGGCAGGTCACCTACCGCTGCGCGCCAAGATGCCATGCTGGTGCGTTCCGAAGCCCAGCGCCGCCTGCAGGATGCCTGGACCGCGCTGGGTCAGAACGACGCCGTGCGCGCACAGGCGCTGTACCAGCAGGTGCTGGCCGAGCGCCCTGACGACCCTGACGCCACCCTCGGGCTGGCCGTTGCTTTGCACCGCCAGCGCCAGTTGGAGCCCGCTTGGAAGGCCTACCAGCGCAGCCTGCATCTGTGGCCAGAGAATGAAACGGCCCGCACGGGTCTGCTGGCCATCTTGTCTGAATCCGATCCGGTCACGGCAGAAAGCCGCCTGCAGGAATGGGTGCAGACCCGCCCGCGGGATGCCGCTGCACAGTCGGCTCTGGGTAACTTGCTGGGCCGCCAGGGCCGTTGGGCCGAAGCCCTGGGGCCGCTGACGCAAGCGCAAGCGCTGGCGCCCGAGCGCGCCGCCCATGCCTACAACCTGGCCGTAGCGCTGGACCAGGCACGCCGCTACGAAGACGCCGTGCGCATGTACCGCCAGGCCTTGCAGATCGGCGGCACCGGAATCCCTGCCAAAGCCATTGAAAACCGGCTGCAAGTCTTGCAGGAGCAGCTTTCCCGATGAACGACACCACAACCGCCGCAGCACCCGCCGCCGCCCCGCCCATGCGGCTGGGCGATCGCCTGCAGCACATGGGTCTGGTCTCTGCCGACCAGTTGCAGATTGCCTTGCTGGAGCAAAAGAAAACCGGCAAGCAGCTGGGTGATGCGCTGATTGCCCTGGGTTTTGTGACCGAAGAGGCGATGCGCGAGGCGCTGGGCCAGACGCTGGGGCAGCAAACCATCCAGCTGCAATCCGTGCTGGCCGACTCGCAGGCCCTCCAGCGCCTGCCCAAGGCCATGGCCACGCGCTTTCAGGTGTTTCCGGTGTCCTACTCGCCCGATACGCAGACCCTGGTGCTGGCCAGCCCCAAGCCCAATGACATCATTGCCGCCGACCAGATTCGCGCCCATGTGGGGCTGGGGGTCAGCATTTCGTGGCGCCTGGCCAGCGCGGCCGATGTGCTGGCCGCCATCGAT
>JAUCDU010000075.1:0-9372 GCA_034674825.1 Giesbergeria sp. | reverse complement strand
TGCCGCGCCTGCTGGAGCGCGCGGGCCTGAAGGTGCAGGACATCGACCTGTGGGAATTGAACGAGGCCTTTGCCTCGCAGGCCCTGTATTGCCAGCGCACGCTGGGTATTCCCGGCGAGCGCCTGAACGTCAACGGCGGCGCGATCTCCATTGGCCACCCTTTTGGCATGACGGGCGCACGCCTGGTGGGGCATCTGCTGCTTGAAGGGCGTCGCCGCAAGGCCAAGTACGGTGTGGTCACCATGTGCATCGCAGGCGGCATGGGCGCCGCTGGCCTGTTCGAGATTTATTGACGGAAGGCACCCCTTGAGCGGCGGCTGCGGGTGGCCGCAAATGTCATGGATCACGAAGAGAGACACACATGGATCTGAATTTCACTCCCGAAGAGGAAGCCTTCCGCGCCGAGGTGCAGGCCTTCCTCAAGGAAAAATTGCCGGCCCGCATCGCCGACCAGGTCCAGGCTGGTCAGCGCCTGAGCAAGCAGGATCAGGAGGAATGGCACGCCATCCTCAACAAGCGCGGATGGCTCGCCAACCACTGGCCCGCGCAATACGGTGGCCCCGGCTGGAGCACCGTGCAGAAGTTCATCTTCGACACCGAGTGCGCCATTGCGGGCGGGCCGCGCATCGTGCCGTTTGGCCTCAACATGCTGGGCCCGGTGCTCATCAAGTACGGCAACGAGGCGCAAAAGGCGCACTGGCTGCCGCGCATCCTGAGCGGCGAAGACTGGTGGTGTCAGGGCTACTCCGAGCCGGGCGCTGGCTCGGACCTGGCCTCGGTCAAAACCACGGCCGTGCGCGGCCGGGATGCCCAAGGCGAACACTACATCGTCAATGGCCAGAAGACCTGGACCACCCAGGGCCAGCACGCCAACATGATCTTTTGCCTGGTGCGCACCAACCGCGAGGCCAAGGCGCAGGCGGGCATCAGCTTCCTGCTGGTGGACATGGACACACCCGGCGTCGAGCTGCGTCCGATCCGCACGCTCGATGGCGACCACGAGGTCAACGAGGTGTTCTTCACCGACGTGCGCGTGCCGGCCGAGAACCTGGTGGGCGAAGAAAACAAGGGCTGGACCTACGCCAAGTTCTTGCTGACCTACGAGCGCACCGGTATCGCTGGCGTCGGCATGTCGGTGGCCGCGCTGGAAAAGCTCAAGCGGGTCGCCAGCAAGGTGCAGCGCCACGGACGCCCGCTGAACCAGGACCCGGCCTTTGCCGCGCGCCTGGCCCGGGTCGAGATCGACCTGGAGAACATGAAGACCACCAACCTGCGCGTGATCGCCGCCGTGGCCGGTGGCGGCGTGCCGGGGGCGGAAAGCTCCATGCTCAAGATCCGCGGCACCGAGATCCGCCAGGAAATCCTCTCGCTGACCCGCCGCGCCATGGGGCCGTACGCCCTCGCCTTCGCCGAAGAAGCGCAGTACGCGGGCTATGCCGACGCACCCGTAGGGCCGACAGAGGCGGCCACGGCAGCGGCCAACTACTTCAACTACCGCAAGCTCTCGATTTTTGGCGGCTCCAATGAAATCCAGAAGAACATCATCTCCAAGATGATCCTGGGCCTGTAATGGGGAACAACCCCCTGGGCCGCTGCGCGGCTTCCCCCTTCTCTGGCATCGCTGCGCGATGCGGAAGGGGGACACCACCAGCGCGGCGGGGCGGCCCTTGCGCGGTGGTCGCTGGCCTGGGCGGCGCCAGTTGCACGGGCCCTGTGCCATGCCAAGCCGCGAACAATTGATTCCAGAGGAAAGTGGACATGAACTTTGAACACACCGAAGACCGCCGCATGCTGGCGGACACGCTGGACCGTTTCGTGGCCGAGCAATACGGCTTTGAGACCCGGAGCGCCATTGCCTATGGCGACACCGGCATGGCGCCCGCCCTGTGGGGCCAGTTTGCCGAGCTGGGCGCCATCGGCGCGCTGTTCCCCGAAGCCGATGGTGGCTTTGGCGGCGCGGGTTTTGACATTGCCGTGGTGTTTGAATCCCTGGGCCGGGGTCTGGTAGTTGAGCCTTTTCTGGGCGCCTTGATGGTAGGCCGTGCGCTGGCCGAAGCTGGCACGGTGGCGCAGAAGGATCACATCGCCAGCCTGATCGACGGCAGCATTGTGGCCGCACTGGCCCACGGCGAACCTGACGGCCACTACGAACTGGCCCGCGTCAGCACCCGCGCAATCAAGAGCGAAAGCGGCTGGACGCTCTCAGGCGCCAAGGCCATGGTGCTGCAGGGCGACAACGCCCAGCTCTTGCTGGTGTCGGCCCGCACGGCAGGCGACGTGGACAACGTGGACGGCATTTCGCTGTTCCTCGT
This sequence comes from Giesbergeria sp., assembly GCA_034674825.1. Lineage (GTDB taxonomy): Bacteria > Pseudomonadota > Gammaproteobacteria > Burkholderiales > Burkholderiaceae_C > Simplicispira. Next base: position 7,060 of record JAUCDU010000075.1, on the reverse strand, counting down.
GCCGGCGGATGCGCCCGGCGTGGCGCGCCGCGGCATGGGCCGCATCGACGGCGGTCGCGTGGCCGAAATCACGCTGGACAACGTGCAGCTGGCCGCGGATGCGCTACTGGGCACCGAAGGCCAGGGATTCGCCACACTGGAGCTGGCTGTGGGCTGGGGCGTGCTGGCGCTGTGCGCCGAAGCGCTCGGCGCCATGGAGGTGGCCAAGACGAACACGCTCGAATACCTGCAGACGCGCAAGCAGTTTGGCGTCGCCATCGGCAGCTTCCAGGCCCTGCAACACCGCATGGCCGACCTGCTGCTGGAGGTGGAGCAATCGCGCTCGGCGGTCATCAACGCCGCCGCCGCCATGGGCTCTGGACGGGTGGCGCGCGAGCGCGCCCTGTCGGCAGCCAAGGTCACCATAGGCCGCGTCGGCGCATTGGTGGCCGAAGAAAGCATCCAGATGCACGGCGGCATCGGCATGACCTGGGAATTGCCGCTGTCGCATTACGCAAAGCGCCTGGTAATGGTCGACCACGAACTGGGCGACGAAGACCACCACCTGGCGCGCTTTGTCGCACTGGCCAACGCATGAACGCGGACGCCCTGCCGCTGCTGCAGCGGCGTGAAGGCGCCGTATTGGTGTTGTCGAACAACAACCCGGCAATGCGCAATGCGCTCTCGCCCGCTCTCTATGAGGCCTTGTCCACGGCTCTGGCGCAGGCGGGCAGCGACCCTGCGGTAGGCGCCATCGTGTTGACAGGCGAAGGCGGGCATTTCTGCTCTGGCGGCGACCTGCGCCAACTGGCCAGGCGCCGTGAACTCTCCATTGCAGAGCGCCGAGTCAAGCTGGAAGGCCTGCACGACCTTGTACGCAGCGTACGCGACTGCCCCAAACCCGTGATCGCGGCTGTCGAGGGCGCGGCCGCAGGTGCCGGGCTATCGCTGGCGCTGGCCTGCGACATGCTCGTGGCGGCGCGCAATGCAGTGTTCTCGGTGGCCTATGTGAAGGTCGGTCTCACGCCCGACGGCGGCGCCACATCTTTCCTCGCTGAATTCGTGTCGCGTCAGGTACTGACCGAGCTTTGCCTGACGGGAGAGCGCATTTCGGGCGAACGCCTGCATGCGCTGGGGCCCGTCAACCGTCTGACAGAGCCAGGCCAGGCGCTGGTGCAGGCACTGGCTCTCGCCACACAGGTGGCCGCCGGGCCCGAGTTCAGCATGGCCAGCATCAAGACACTGTGCCGCAGTGCCTATGCGCAAGCACTGGACCAGCAGCTCGAAGCAGAAGCGCACCACATGGTGCGCGCGCAAGACACTGAAGAATCACGCGAAGGCATCAGCGCCTTTCTGGAAAAACGTCCGCCTGATTTCGTACAACTGCGCAAGGTGGACATCGGCAAGGTCTGAAGGCAAGCGCCGATCGATTCATCCGCTCATGCGTTTGTCTGCCCGTTCAGCATCAAGCGATTCAGACGACTCATAGCGCTCAGGATCGACCGCCCACGGCGCATCGGCGAAATGCTGGACCAGGAACGCAATCAACGCCTGCACGCGCGCTGGTCTGGATCGACCTGGGGACGTCACGATATGCAGCGCGATGGTCGGCGCTGCCCAGTCTGTCATTGCGGCCCGGATACGCCCAGCACGTAAATCGTCCCAGGCCAGGAACTCGGGCTGCATGGCCAAGCCCAGACCGGCACGCAGCGCGGGCATGAGTGCTTCAGCGTTGTTCACCCGCAGTGCTGTCGGCACTACCTGCGCGAAATCACCCTGCTTTTCGTGATGAAACCGCCACGCCTCACCGCCTCGGGCATGCGTGTACCGAAGCGCGTGGTGCGCCACCAGATCGCGCGGATGGTTCGGGTACCCGTACCGCTCAAAGTACGCTGGCGCCCCCACCAGCAGGATGCGCACGGTGCACAAGCGGCGTGCCAGCAGGCTTGAATCGGGCAGCGCGGAGATGCGCAGCGCCACGTCAAAGCCCTGCTCCACCACGTCGGTGATGGCGTCGCTGAAATTGACATCCAGCGTCACTGCGGGATGGCGCTCCATGAACAGAGGCAGCGCCGGTCCCAGGTGCGTGACGCCAAAGGACATCGGAGCCGCGACGCGAATGGTGCCGCGCAAGCTCTTGGACTGCTCGGTCACTTCTGCCTCAATCGCCTCGCCTTCACTGAGGATGCGCGCCGCCCGCTCCAGCGATGCCTCGCCGCTGGCGGTGAGCGACATCTTGCGCGAGGTACGGTGGAACAGGCCGACGCGCAGCCGCGCCTCAAGCCGTGTAATCGCCTTGGACACGGTGGACTGGGACATGGCAAGGTCGGCCGCTGCTTTGGCGAAGGAGCCGGTCTCGGCTACCTTGGCGAACACCGCCCATGCTTCAAGGTCGGGGAGCCTGCTCATGCCGGTTCAGATGAGTTCATAGACATTTTGGAATGAATGGTGTTCCATATTTTCCATTCCATTATTAATGCCGGCATCTTACAGTCCTCTCATCGCAACACGAAATACAGGAGAAGCACCATGATTGAACGCCGTCCCTTTGCCGAACTCGGGGGTGCCAACCACGGCTGGCTCGACGCCAAGCACCATTTCTCATTTGCTGGCTACCACGACGCGGCGCGTATGGGCTGGGGCGCCTTGCGGGTCTGGAACGACGACACCATCGCCCCCGGCACCGGTTTCCCACCCCATGCCCATGCCGACATGGAAATCATCACCTACGTCCGTGAAGGCGCCATCACGCACGAAGACAACCTGGGCAACAAGGGCCGCACCGAGGCGGGTGACGTCCAGGTGATGAGCGCGGGAAGCGGCGTGCGCCACTCGGAATACAACCACGAGTCGGTGACGACCAGGATCTTCCAGATCTGGATCATCCCGGACGGCCGTGGCCAACCGCCGTCGTGGGGCGCCAAACCTTTCCCGAAAGGGGATCGCTCGGGTCAGTTCGTGGCCTTGGCCAGTGGTATGCCGGGAGACGAAGACGCGCTGCCGATTCGCACCAACGCCCGCGTGTTGGGCGCTACGCTCAAGGCTGGGGAATCGGCCGAGTACCGTATTGGCAAAGATCGCTTCGGCTACCTGGTGACGTCCAGCGGTGAAGTCGAGATTGACGACGTGCACCTGGATACCCGCGACGGCGCCGCGATTCGAGATGTGGAGAAATTCAGGGTCACCGCCAAGTCCGACGCCGAATTGGTGCTTGTCGATTCCGCGGCTTAGTGACAGCGGGCTGCCGGCGGTGCGTACTCCGGCAGCGTAGACCTTGCGCACTCTAAAATTTTTGGACTTTTCCACATTACGATAGAGGTTTCCACACTGACCAGCGCTGTACGTGAACCTTCCCTGGCTGGCATCTGCTGATGCGTTTCCTCCGGTTTCCACGGCATGGGACGCGTTTTCGCCCGCTCCCGGCTTGCTGGCCGCTGGTGGATCACTTTCGGTGGAGCGTCTTCGCGCAGCCTACTGCGCGGGCATTTTTCCGTGGTACTCGGAAGGCCAGCCCATTCTGTGGTGGTCGCCCGATCCACGCATGGTGCTGGAACTTGCTCAGTTCCGGGTGCATCGGTCGCTGCGCCAAACCCTGAAAAAATTCCGCGCCAGCGCGAACTGCGAGATTCGCATCGATCACGACTTCGCAGGTGTTCTGGCTGCATGCGCAAATGCGCCGCGCCCAGGTCAGGCAGGCACCTGGATAGGCGCCGACATGATTGAGGCGTACACCGAGCTGCACCGCTCAGGCAGCGCACACAGCGTCGAGACCTGGGTGGACGGCAGGCGCGTCGGCGGCCTGTACTGCGTGGCGATAGGCCGTGCACTGTTTGGTGAATCCATGTTTTCACTGGAGCCAGGCGCGTCCAAGATCGCACTGGCCGCCTTGGTGGCACTGTCCCGCCACCACGGCGTAGAGCGCATCGATTGCCAGCAAAACACCGCGCACCTTGCGCGGCTGGGCGCCCGCGAGGTGCCGCGCGCGCAATTCACCGCACAGGTCGCACTGGCATGTCGTGAGGCCCCGCTGGATTGGCGGTTCGAGCCTCTATACTGGGACGAAGTACTTCGGCTTGCGCCCCCGATCGGATGACGCAACTCAACGAACTCCCTTTCCAGACGCTGCAGTTCTATGCCACAGCGCCGTATGCGTGCAGTTACCTGCCAGGACGCGAAGCGCGTTCACAAGTAGCCACGCCCAGCCACCTTGTGCGCAGCGACAGCTATTCAGAACTGGTCGCGCAAGGATTTCGGCGCAGTGGCATGTTTACCTACCGCCCCTATTGCGACGGCTGCCAGGCCTGCATCGCGCTGCGTGTGATCGCCTCCGAATTCACACCCGACCGGAGCCAACGTCGCGCGCGCAAGCGGCACGAACATCTGCAGGCCCGCGTACTCAGGCCCAGCTTCGAGCGCGAACATTACGAGCTGTATTTGCGCTACCAGACCGGGCGCCACAGCGGTGGCGGCATGGACCATGACAGCGTAGAGCAATACACACAGTTTCTACTGCAAAGCCGTGTCAATTCTCGGTTGGTGGAATTTCGCGAACCTTGCCCACCAGACGCGATTGGGCGCTTGGTCATGGTCTGCATCATGGACGTGCTGGACGATGGCCTCTCAGCGGTGTACACCTTCTACGAACCCGATCCGGGCCACAACCTGGGCACCTACGCCATCGTCTGGCAGATTGAACAAGCCCGCGCCTTGGGTCTGAGTCATGTGTACCTGGGCTATTGGATCGCGCAGAGCCCAAAGATGCAGTACAAGGCGCGCTTCCTGCCGCACGAAATCTTGCGAAACGGGCACTGGCAGGCGGTCCGGGGGTAATCCCAGGATGCCGTTCCCAGCGAGAAGGCGTCACGTGAGGAACTGATATTTTTTCATCACATAAAATGATCTACCACGTTGTGGCTCATTGCTATGAAAAAAAACACCCCCGCCACTCCCGCAAAACCCAGCGTTCAAGTGCTGGAGCGTGTATTTGCCGTGATGGATGTGCTTGCTTCCCATGAGGAATGCGTGTCCCTCAAAGTGATCAGCGAGCGCACAGGTTTGCACCCTTCTACGGCGCACCGAATTCTGAATGACCTGACCATTGGCCGGTTTGTAGACCGACCCGAGGCGGGCAGCTACCGCTTGGGGATGCGCCTGCTGGAGCTTGGGAACGTCGTCAAGGCACGCCTGAGCGTCCGTGACGCTGCACTGGTGCCGATGCGGGAACTGCACCGATTGACGCAGCAACCGGTGAACCTGAGCATGCGACAAGGCGATGAAATTGTGTATGTAGAGCGCGCGTTCAGCGAGCGCTCAGGCATGCAGGTGGTGCGCGCCATTGGCGGACGGGCTCCCCTGCATTTGACTTCTACCGGGAAGCTTTTTCTTGCGGCGGAGGAGGCTTCCCGCGTTCGCGCTTACGCGGCGCGCACGGGCCTGGCCGGCAATACGCGCAACAGCCTCACGCGCCTGCCCGATCTTGAGCGCGAGCTGACGTCGGCGCGGAAAACGGGCATGGCACGCGACAACGAGGAGCTTGAGTTGGGTGTACGCTGCATTGCTGCAGCCATCCGGGACGACCAGGGAACTCTGGTCGCCGGGCTGTCAATCTCAGCGCCAGCCGACAGGCTGGACGACGCCTGGCTTCCCAAACTGCTGCTGGCGGCAAAAAGCATTTCGCTGGCGCTCGGCTACATCGACAACGACGAAGCGCCGCTTGCACGCGCTTCCGCGCTCAACGTGCAGTAGGCTGGACGCGGCCGCACAGCAAAAGCAAATGGGCGTTCAGCCCTGCTCAGCCCTGCTATCTCAGCCCTTGATGGCAAGCGCATGCGCGCCACCGGCAGCCAGGCCCGTGGTCGCTTCCACCCAGGAGCGCACACGTTCGGCATCTGCAATTCTGCTCAGCCGGCCGCTCGAGTCCAGAAACACCATGATCAGTTTGCGCCCTGCGATCTCGGCCTGCATGACCAGGCAGCGGCCGGCTTCAGAGATGTAACCTGTCTTTTGCAATCCGATGTCCCATTGCGGACTCTTCACCAGTCGGTTGGTGTTGTTGTACTGCAGGGTACGTCGCCCAACGGCCACCTCATAGCCTGGCGAAGTGGTGAAATCACGCAACACAGGGTCGGTATGCGCCACATTGACCAGCACGGCGAGGTCACGTGCGCTGGACTGATTTTTGCTCGAAAGGCCCGTCGGTTCCACGTAGTTCGTGTCGCTCATGCCAAGCAAGCGCGCCTTGAGATTCATCTGCTGGACAAACGTCGAAAGCCCGCCGGGATAGGTGCGTCCGAGCGCGTGGGCAGCGCGGTTTTCGCTGGACATCAGAGCGAGATGCAGCATTTCGCGCCGGCTAAGCGTCGTGCCCACGGCCAGGCGTGAACGGCTGTTCTTCTCGGTGTCTATATCGTCGTCGGTAATCGTGATCGGCTCGTCCATGGGCAGATGCGCCTGGCTGATGATGAGCCCGGTCATCAATTTGGTCAGCGATGCGATCGGCAAGATGGCATGGTCGTTTTTGCTCAGCAGCACCTCGTTGGTGTCCTGATCGATCACGAGCGCCACACTGGACTTGAGATCAAGAGGATCTTCCAGCGCGTGCAAGCCTGCCAGTTGGCCGAACGAAGGGCGGGCCTGAACGATTGGCGCTGCCGCGTGCGCCTTGTGCGTGCTGCGCGCTGCAGTACGGACGGTGCGTGACGAGGAGCTCTTGCGCACGGCGACCTTGGACACGTGCGCCGCGCGCTTGGCTGTGGCTACAGGTTTCTTAGCAGACGCATGCTTGCGTGGAGCAGCCTCGGCGGCCGGAGACGCGAGAACAAAGCCCAGTGCAAGCACTGAAAAACCCTTGGTGATCGAAGACAATGCGGCGCGCAGACGGCGAGAATTCACGGTATGTCTCCAAATAGCAACAACGGTGTACAAGTGTAGTGGCTCATAAAAAAACACGCAAGATCAATATCTTGCGTGTTGTTTTGAAGAATCTGCGTGAGATCAATACGCAGGGCTTGCTCAGCCCTGCGCGGGAACCTTTTCTGCTTTGCTGTGGAGTTTGTTGAGCGCACTGAGATAGGCTTTTGCA